>NZ_JBOZRT010000164.1:0-31078 GCF_050789165.1 Azospirillum sp. | reverse complement strand
TGGCCGCTACCTGCGGGTGAACCCGTCGCTGGCGCGGATCTACGGCTACGACTCGGTGGACGCGCTGATCGGGAACCTGACCGACATCGCCGGGCAGTTGTACGTCGATCCCGGCCGGCGCGAGGCGTTCGCCGCGCTGATGGACAGCCAGGGCGTGGTGCAGAACTTCGAGGCGCGGGTGTTCCGCCGCGACGGCTCGATCATCTGGATCTCGGAGAACGCGCGCTGCGTGCGCGACCCGGCGGGCGCCATCCGCTTCTACGAAGGCACCGTCCAGGACATCACCGAGCGCAAGCAGCACGAGGAGAAGATCCGCCTGCTGGCCACCGTGTTCGACAGCGTCGCCGACGGCATCCTGATCGTCAGCCCCGAGCTGACCGTGCAGGTCGTCAACCCGGCCTACCGCAGCATCACCGGGGTCGAGGCGGAGGACGTGGTCGGCCAGCCGCTCGCCATCCTCGCCGACGGCGTCCATCCGCCGGATTTCGAGGCGGAGCTTTGGGAGGCGGTGCGGCGCTCGGGCCGCTGGCAGGGCGAGGTGACCGGGGTGCGCCGCAACGGCGAGAGCTTCGCGGCGGCGCTCGCCGTCACCACGGTGCGGGCGCCGGGCGGAGCCCTCGAGCATTATGTGCTGACGCTCGCCGACATCAGCCAGCGCAAGTACCAGGAGCACCAGATCCGCTACCAGGCGAGCTTCGACCGCCTCACCGACCTGCCGAACCGCTGGCTGGCCTGCGAGCGCATGGAGGAGGCCATCCTGCACGCCCAGCGGTTCCGGACCAAGATCGTCGTCGCCTACATCGACCTGGACCGCTTCAAGCAGGTCAACGACACGCTGGGTCACCACGCTGGCGACGAGCTGCTGAAGCTGGCGGCGCGGCGGCTGCGCAACTGCACGCGCCTGTCCGACACGGTGAGCCGCCTGGGCGGCGACGAGTTCCTGGTCATCGCGCCGGACGCCGGCGACCGTGCGGCCGGCGCCCGGCTGGCCGAGAAGATCCTCTACTCCATGGGCGAGCCGTTCGACCTGTTCGGGCAGGAGGTCTACTGCGGCGCCTCGGTCGGGCTGGCCTTCTATCCGGACGACGGCGAAAGCACAGACCAGCTGCTGCGCAACGCCGACCTCGCCATGTACCACGCCAAGCGCCACCCGGAGTTCCGGTTCGTCTGCTACGACGACGGCATGCGCGATCAGGCGGACCGCAAGCTGGGGCTGGAGAACGACCTGCGACGCGCCGTCGCCAACCAGGAATTCGAGCTGCACTTCCAACCCAAGGTCGAGATGGCGACGAACCGCATCATCGGGGCCGAAGCCCTGATCCGGTGGCGGCACCCGGGGCGCGGGCTGATCTCCCCGGCGGACTTCATCCCGCTCGCCGAGGACACCGGGCTGATCTGGGAGATCGGCGCCTGGACGCTTCAGACGGCGGCGGGCAAGCTGGCGGAGTGGCGGTCGCGCGGGCTGTCGGTGGGGGTGATGTCGGTCAACCTGTCGCCGCGGCAGTTCCAGGACGGCCGGCTCGCCGCCCTGGTGCGTACGGTGGTCGCGGCGTCCGGGGTACCGCCCGAATACATCGAACTGGAACTGACGGAAGGCGCCATGGTCGACGACATCGAGAAGGCGGCGACCATCCTCCACCAATTGAAGGCGATCGGCGTGAAGCTGTCGATCGACGATTTCGGCACCGGCTATTCGTCGCTGGCCTACCTCAAGCGCTTTCCCATCGACACGCTCAAGATCGACCGCTCGTTCGTGCGCGACATCGTCACCTCCAACAGCGACCCGGCAATCGTCGGGACTATCGTCACCCTGGCCGACAGCCTCGGCTTCGCCACCATCGCGGAGGGAGTGGAGACGCACGAGCAGGCGGAGGTCCTCAAGCGGCAACGCTGCCAGCACATCCAGGGCTTCCTGGTCAGCCGCCCGCTCGATGAGAACGCGTTCGAGGCCTTCGTGCTGGAGAACGAAGGCGTCGGCGCGTAGCCGGCCCTTCACATGGCGTTGACGGTCGCGGGATTCGCCGATCTGCTCTGGCTCGGGCCGTCATCATCGGATCGGACTATCGATCACCCGCCAGGAGCTTCTCCAGGGCTTCCCCGAGTTGCCGCGGGGTGACCGGCTTGTGGATCACGTAGAAGCCGTGCTCGGCGGCGTCGTGCTGGACCTCGCTTCCGGTCTCGCCGGTCAGGATGACGCCCGGCACGTCGCTGCCGTACGCCTCCCGGACCCGCAGGATGGCCTCGGTGCCGCAGCGCCCCTCGCGCAGCCGGTAGTCCGCAACGATGATGTCCGGCCGCCGGCCGCCTTCCCGCAGGCGCGCGAGCGCCTGGTCGGTCGAGCCGGCGGCCAGCACCTCGTAGCCCCAGCCCCGGAACGTCGCCGAAAGGCCGAGCAGCACGATGGCGTCGTCGTCCACCAACACCGCGAACCGGCCGTTGCCAGCCGCCACCGGAGGCGATGCCGGCGTCAGGGCCGGTGCGGACTCGCCGAGCGGCACCTCGACGCTGAACACGGACCCCACGCCCGGCGTCGAACGGACATGGACGGGATGGTCGAGCAGGTGGGACAGGCGCTGCACGATCGACAACCCCAACCCCAGCCCGCGGTTGCGGTCGCGCTCGGGATTGCCGACCTGATGGAACTCCTGCCAGATCCACTCCAGGTGCTCCGGCGGGATGCCGATGCCGGTGTCGCCCACCTCGATGCGCAGGTGGTTCTCCGTCTCGCGGCACGAGATGGCGATGCGCCCAGCCTCGGTGTAGCGCAACGCGTTCTCGACCAGGTTGCGGATCATCCGGCCCAACAGCGTACGGTCGCTGCACACCGTCGCCGCGCAACGCGCGATGCGAAGCTCCAGGCCCTTGGCCGCGGCGAGCGGCGCGTAGGCGGCGCCGATCGGATCGACGAGGTCGCTGACCGGAAAATCCTCGACGACCGGCTGGATGACGCTGGCGTCGAGGCGCGAGATGTCGAGCAGGCCGTCCAGCAGGTCGCGCAGGGCGTCCAGCCCCCGCCCGAGATGCTTCAGCGGTTCCTGCCCCTCGGGCGCCACGTGCGGCTTCAGCACGTCGAGGAACAGCAGCAGAGACTGCAAAGGCTGGCGCAGGTCGTGGCTGGCGGCGGCGAGGAACTTCGACTTGGCGAGGGTCGCCTGCTCGGCCTTGTCGCGCGCCCGCTCCGCTTCGTCCCTGGCGTGGCGCAGCACATCCTCCATGGCCTTGCGCTCGGTGATGTCGCGACCCACCGACTGCTTCTCGACGAAGGCGCCGGCCTCGTCGAAGATCGCGTAGCCCTCCCAGGCGTACCAGCGGACGCCGTTCACCGTCCGGATGCGGGCCTCCACCGTGGTGCGGTGATCCGGCGACGCCTTCGTCTCCTCGATGGCCTCCAGAATGCCCCCGGCGTCCTCCGGATGCACGAACTGCGCCCAATGGCAGCTCAGAAGCTCTTCGCGCGACCGTCCGAGCACCTGGCAGGCCCTGTCGTTGGCGAAGGTGAAGCGTCCGTCGGCGCCGAGCCGCACGATCAGGTCGGTCTGCGTCTCCACCAGCCCGCGATAGCGCTCCTCGCTGGTGCGCAGGGCTGCTTCCATGCGCTTGCGCTCGGTGATCTCGAGGATGAACTCCACCGCCTCGCCCTCGGCGAGCAGGCGGGGGGCGAACAGGCCCCACCAGCGCGACCCGTCCTTGCGGAAATACTCCTTCTCGTACGGCGGCGCGCGTCCGGTGGTCACCAGCGCGTTGAACGTGCGCCAGCTCACCGGCAGGTGTTCGGGCGGGGTCAGCTCCTGCCACCGCAGCCGGCCCGCCGCCACGTCCTCGCGCGTGAAGCCGGAGAAGGTCAGGAAGGCGTCGTTGGCCTCCTTGATGGTCCCGGCCGGATCGAAGAAGAGCACGCCCACCGTCTCGATCTCCATGGCGCGCCGGAGGCGCTCCTCGCTCCGCCGCAGCGCCTCCTCCCGGCTCGCGCGCAACGTCTCCTCCATACGGATCTTCGCGGTCGTCTCCGTCGCCGCGGCGAAGAAGCCGGCGACCGCGCCGGCCTCGTCGTGCAGCGGCGTCCAGGAGAAGGTGAACCAGCTCATCGAAAGGCCCGGCCGGCCGTCAAGGGCGATGGGCTGGTCCACGAAGTGCTGGGCTTCGCCCGCCATGGTCGCCTGGACGATCCCACGGTATTCGTCCCAGGTCTCCGCCCACACCTCCCGGTACGGCTTGCCCAGGCACCCGGGGTGCTTGGTTCCGAGGATCGGGATGCAATGGTCGTTGTACAGCGAGGTCAGCTCCGGTCCCCAGGCGATGTAGACCGGCTGGCGCGCCGCGAGCATGAGATCGACGACGGTGCGGAGGCTCTGCGGCCACCAGTCGATCGCGCCGAGGGGGGTGCGATGCCAGTCGTACGCCCGGATCAGCGCGCCCATGGTGCCGCCGACGACGGGCCAGGTGGTCTCGCCACGCTCGCTTTCAGTGTCCATGGCCCTCCTCCGGAGGAGAGGGACCAACGGTTCGGCGGCGGGCGGACGTCGTCCACTCCTGGACGCACCGCCCAAGTTCCGGCGTGAGGGGAACGATCTGGCTGACGCGTCCGAGCATTAGGCCACCGCGGCTGGCTGGCATCCCTTCACATCACAACATGGTGTGTGCACGGGCGTTTCCCAGCGGCCGGGCATTCGCGCGCCGGCCGCGTCAGGCGTCGCGCGCCATCAACTCCTCGTGCGCGGCCGGCTCCAGGCGCCCGCCCTCGCCGACCACGAAAACCTTGTCGGCGTTGCGGATGGTCGCCAGGCGGTGGGCGATCACCAGGGTCGTGCGGCCCTCCGACAGCTCCTGGAGCGACTGCTGGATCTCGCGCTCGGTCCTGGTGTCGAGCGCCGAGGTCGCCTCGTCGAGGATGAGGATCGACGGGTTCTTGAGGAACATCCGCGCGATGGTCAGGCGCTGCTTCTGCCCGCCCGACAGCTTGACGCCGCGCTCGCCGATGATGGTGTCGAGGCCGTCGGGCAACTGGTCGATCAGCGTGTCCAGGCGGGCGCGCCGGGCGGCGTCCAGGATCTCCCCGTCGGTGGCGTCCAGGCGGCCGTAGGCGATGTTCTCCCGGATGGTGCCGCCGAACAGGAACACGTCCTGCTGCACGATGCCGATCTGCCGGCGCAGGGAGGCCAGCGTCATGCTGCGGATGTCGATGCCGTCGATGGTGATGACCCCGCCCTGCACCTCATAGAAGCGCGGCAGCAGCGAGCAGATCGTCGTCTTGCCCGCCCCCGACGGGCCGACGAAAGCCACCGTGCTGCCCGCCGCGATGGTCAGGTCGACGTCCCGCAGCACCGGCCGGCCGTCGCCGTAGGCGAAGGTGACGCCCGAATAGCGGATGTCGCCCTTGAGCGGCGGGGCCGGAACGGCGTCCGGACGGTCCTGGATGTCGGGCTCGGTGTCCAGCAGCTCGGCGTAGCGGCGGAAGCCGGCGATGCCGCGCGGGTAGGTCTCGATGACCGCGTTGATCTTCTCGATCGGGCGGAAGAACACGTTGACCAGCAACAGGAAGGCGAAGAAGCCGCCGTTGGTCAGCTCGCCCGCCAGCACAAAGTGCGCGCCGGTCAGCATGACGACGATCAGGATGAGGCGCATGCTCAGGTAGCTGAGCGTCGTCGACAGCGCCATGATGCGGTAGGCGTCCAGCTTGGTGCTGCGGTAACGGGCGTTGTCGCGGGCGAACAGGGTGCGCTCGTGCTCCTCGTTGGTGAAGGCCTGCACCACGCGCATGCCGCCGACATTCTCCTCGATCCGCACGTTGAAGTCGCCGACGCGGGAATAGAGCGCCTGCCAGTTGCGCGTCATCCGCCCGCCGTAGCGGCTGGTCAGGAAGGCGACGACCGGCACCACCACCGCGGTGATCAGCGCCAGCGGCGCGTGCACCGCGAGCATCAGGCCGAAGGCGCCGACGAAGGTCATCACCGCGATCAGCAGGTCCTCCGGCCCGTGGTGGGCGACCTCGCCGATCTCCTCCAGGTCGCGGGTGACGCGGGCCACGAGGTGGCCGGTGCGGTGGTTGTCGTAGAAGCGGAAGGAGAGCTTCTGCAAATGGTCGAAGCTCTTGCGGCGCATCTCCGTCTCGATGTTCACGCCGAGCTTGTGGCCCCAGTAGACGACCACCGCCATCAGCGCCCCGTTGGCGGCGTAGACCGCCAGCAAGGCCGCGGAGGCGAGCACGATCAGCGGCCAGTCCTGGGTCGGCAGCAGCCGGTCGACGAACGACCGCACCGCCATGGGGAAGCCCAGTTCCAGCAGGCCGGACAGCACGGCGCAGCAGACGTCCAGGGCCAGCAGGCCCTTGTAGGGGCGGTAGTAGGCGAAGAATCGGCGGAACATGCGGGTTTCCCGAGGTTGGCGGATGACTATCGGTCTTCAGGAGCGCCCCTCGCGGGCGAGCAGCCAGATCAAGTACGGGCCGGCGAGCAGCGCGGCGAACAGGCCGAGCGGCAGCTGGTAGGGAAAGGCGGCGGTGCGGGCGAGCCAATCGGACGCCACCATCAGCCCGGCCCCGATCAGCACCGACCCGGCGGCGTGCGCCAGCGGACGGCCCAATCCCAGCAGGCGGGCGAGGTGCGGCGCCACCAGCCCGACGAAGCTGAGCGGCCCGACGAACAGCGACGCCGTGGCGGTCAGCAGCCCGGCCAGCAGCACCAGCGCCGTGCGGCACCGGCGCACCGGCAGGCCGAGAGCGCGCGCGGTGACGTCGCCCAGCGGCAGGATCTCCAGCCAACGCGCCAGGAACGGCAGCGGCGCCAGCAGCACCAGCGCCGAGGCGGCGCACAGCCACGCCTCGTCCGGCGTCGCCTCGTTGGTGGAGCCGCTCAGCCAGCGCAGCAGGTCGAAGGCCTGGCGCGAGCCGGTGGCGATGACGGCGGTGAGCACGGCGCTGCACAGGGCGCCCATCGCAATGCCGGCGAGCAGCAGCCGCTCCGGCCCCAGCCCGGCGCGGCGCGACAGCGCCAGAATGGTGGCGAGCACCAGCGTCGCGCCGAGCGCCGAAGCCGCGACCTGCACACCCAGTCCGGGGGCGGTAAACGCAAACAGCGCCGCCGCCTGCCCGACGCCGGCGCCGTTGCCGACGCCCAGCATCTCCGGCCCGGCCAGCGGGTTGGCGGTGACGCGCTGCAGCACCATGCCGGCCGCCGCCAGCATCGCCCCGGCCGCCGCCGCGACGGCGACGCGCGGCCCCCGCCACGCCAGCAGATCGGCGAACAAGGCGCCGGTGGAGACGGTCCACCCCCGCGGGCCCACGCCCACGGACAGCGCGAGCCCCACGGCGGCGAGCGCCAGCGCGCCGAGGACGGCGATCAGCATGGCGGGGCGCCGGGCGCGTCGTGCGGCGGCCGACCGGGCGTTCAGCGACGGCCATTCGAACATCCGCACGCGCGGCAGCAGCCACAGCAGCAGCGGCCCGCCGAGCAGCGCCGTGGCGGCGCCGGTCGGCACCCGCTCGCCGCCGGCCCCGGCCAGCAACTGCACCAGCCCGTCGGTGAACCACAGCAGCAGCGCGCCGATCAGCGGCGCGGCGATCAACCGGCCGCGCTGCGTGCGCGCCCCGCTGAGCTGCGCCAGCGCCGGAGCGGCCAGCCCCACGAAGCCGATCACGCCGACCTCCGCCGTCACCGTCGCGGCCAGCCATACGGCGACGCCGAGCACGGCGAAGCGGGTGGCGTGCAGCGCCACGCCCAGGCTGCGCGCGCTGGAATCGTCGAGCGCCAGGATCGCCAGCGGCCGGGTTAGCAGCACCGCCGCGCCGATCCCCAGCGCCAGCCGCGCGGCGATGGTCAGCGTCGGCCCCCAGCTCTGCTGCGCCAGCGCCCCGCCGCCCCAGAGGAACAGCGAGAACAGGTACTCGCCGTTCGCCAGGATCAGCGCGGCGCTGGCCGTGGTGGCGGTCAGCGCCACCATCATGCCGGCCAGCACCACCGCCACCGGCTCCAGCCCGCGCCGCCACGTCAGCGCCAGAATCAGCCCGACCGCCGCCAAGCCGCCGGCCAGCGCCACGCCCTCGCGCGCCGTCTCCATCAGCACCGGCGCGTGCAGCGCCGCCACCGTCAGGGCGAGCTGCGCGCCGGCCGACACGCCGAGCGTCGACGGCTCGGCCAGAGGGTTGCGCAGCACGCGCTGGAGCAGCAGCCCGGCCAGCCCGAGCGCCGCCCCGGCGACCAGCGCCACCGCCATGCGCGGCAGCACGCCGTACCACAGGATGATGGAGTCGAGGTCCGGTACGGCGGCGGAGGGCGCCGCGACCCGCGCCGTCGACAGCCCGGCGGCGAGCAGCGCCAGCGCGCCCCACAGCAGGGCGGGCCGCATGAGCACCGCGCGCTCAGCCATGCCCGCCTCCCCCCAGGGCCGCGGTGGCGAGGCGGGCGAAGCGCACCGCCGCCGGCAGCCCACCGAAATGGTTGATCGGCGCCAATTGGGCCACCCGCCCGGCGCGCACCATGGGCAGCGCCCGCCACAGCGCGCTGTCGGCCAGCTCGCGGCGCACCTCGGCCGGCACCGGCCCGACGACCAGCACGGCGGCGTCGGGCACCCGCGCCAGCGCCTCGATGCCCAGCGGGGCGGCGGCGGAATAGCTCGTCGCAGCGGTCCAGGCGTTCGCGAATCCCAGCCGGCCGAGCACGTCGCCGAACATGCTGTCGGCACCGAAGGCGCGGACGTGCCGGGCGTCGCCGACACTGACCACGAACACAGGCCGCCGGGGCACGCTAGGCAGAGCGTCGCGGAATCCGGTGATGGCGGCATCGGCGCGCGCGACGGCGGCCTGCGCCTCGCGGCCGAGCGCGCGGCCCAGGGCGGTGGCGGCCTCCGCGGCGCGGGCGTAGGGTGGCACGCCCGGCTCGTACACCGTCAGCGACAGCACCGGCGCGATGCGCTCCAGCGTGCCGCGCTGGCGTTCGTAGAAGTTGGAACTGAGGATCAGGTCGGGCGCCGCCAGCCGCAGCGCCTCGTAGTTCGGCGTGCCGCGCAGGCCGACGTCGGCGACGCCCGCGGGGATCTCCGGTTCCAGCGCGATCTCGCGGAACTGCCGCAGCTCGGTCGCCGCCACCGGAACGATGCCCAGCAGCAGCGCCGTCTCCAGCGCCGCCCAGTCGATGGCGGCGACGCGCGGCTCCGTGGCGCGGACCACAGTGGGAGCCAGCAGCAGCCCGGCGGCGAGGCCGAGCGCCCGACGCCGCGTGAGGGAGCGCGTCATCGAACGTACCCGATGGGCCGGCCGGTCGCCGGATGCGGCAGGGTGCCCATGGCGATGCCGTAGATGCCGGCCAGCGCCTCCCCGGTCATGATCGCCGCGGGCGGTCCTTGGGCGATCAGTCGGCCGCCGCGGAGCGCCAGGATGTCGTCGCACACGCGGGCGGCCATGTTGATGTCGTGCAGCACGACGACCGCGCCGAGGCCGCGCGCCCGGCTCAGCGTGCGCACCAGATCCAGCATGTCCACCTGATGCGCGATGTCGAGCGCCGAGGTGGGCTCGTCGAGCAGCAGGCAGCGGGCGTCCTGCGCGACCATCATGGCGAGCCACGCGCGCTGCCGCTCGCCGCCGGACAGGCTGTCGACCAGACGGTCGGCCAGCGGCTCCAGGCCGGTGTCGGCCAGCGCCCCGGTCACCTTGGCGGCGTCCTCCGCACCGAAGCGACCGAGCGCCCCGTGCCAGGGGAAGCGGCCGAGCGCCACCAGCTCGCGCACGGTCAGGCTCTCGGCCGGCGGGGTGAACTGCGGCATGTAGGCGACCGAGCGCGCGAAGGCGCGGTCGCCGAGGCGCCCAAGATCCTCGCCCAGGAAGCGGATGCGGCCGGCGCTCGGCGCCTGCTGGCGGGCGAGCATGCGGATCAGCGTGCTCTTGCCCGACCCGTTGGGCCCGACGAGGCCATGGATCCGCCCCGGCTCCAGCCGGAAGGTCAGGCCGGAGACGATCGCCCGCCCACCGATGGCGAAGCCCACGTCATCGACCTCGTACAGGGCTGCAAGGTGCGTCGTGCCGTTCATGGGAACTGCCACATTAGCCCTTCCCCCCTCGCGGGGGAGGGGTTGGGGAGAGGGGGAGCGGGCGAAGCCCGCGAAAGTTTCGCTTTGCCACCCTCTCCCCAACCCCTCTCCCGTCAAGGGAGAGGGGCTTGTTCGCAACGCCGAACAGCACCGCCGTCACCACGTCATATGGGCGGTCAGGCGGAGCGTCCGGCCCTCGGCGTAGCCGCAGGAGAACTGCGTCTGGCAGCTCGCCACGTAGGCCTTGTCAAACAGGTTGGCGACGTTCAGGTCGACGCCCCAGTTGTCCTTCCGGTAGCCGACGCGCGCGTCGAACACCGTGGCCGCCGGGACCTTCAGCGTGTTCTCGTTGTCCACCCAGGAGGAGCCGATGTGGCGCACGCCGCCGCCCAGCACCACGCCGTCCAGCGCGCCCTCCTTGAAGGTGTAGTCGAGCGCCAGCGACGCCTGCCGTTCCGGCACGATGAAGGGCGTCTTGCCGACCAGATTGGGGTCGGCGTCCTTGGTGATCTCCAGGTCGAACAGGGTGACGGCGGCGGTGGCCTTCAGGTTGCGGGTGACGTTGACCTTGCCCTCGAACTCGACGCCGCGCGAGTTGACCTCGCCGATCTGTGTCTCGGCCAGGAACGGGCCGGTCACCACGTTGCGCCGCGTCAGGTCGAACAGCGCCACGGTGAGCAGCCCGTCCACCCACGCCGGCCGGTACTTCAGGCCGACCTCGTACTGCGTCCCGGTCTCCGGCTTGAAGACGCCGCTGGCGGCGGAAGAGCCGAGGACCGGATTGAAGAAGGTGGACGTGCTGGCGTAGGGCGTCATGCCGTTGGCGAACTCGTAGGCGAGGCCGGCGCGGCCGCTCAGCTGGCCCTTGCTGCCCTCGTAGGACGGCAGGCCCACCGCCTTGGTGGTGGCGCGGTCGTAGCGGCCGTTCAGCGTCACCAGCCAACCCTGGCCGAAGCGCAGCTGGTCCTGCGCATAGACGCCCAGCTGGTGCAGGGTCAGCGTCTGGTCGATGTAGGGCGTGCGCGCGCCCTGCGCGGCGCCGTAGACCGGGTTGGTGGCGCTGATCGTGGTGGCGGCCCCCGTGGCCTGCATCTGGTCCATGCGGAAGTAGCGGTAGTCGACGCCGACCAGCGCCGTGTGCTCGACCGGGCCCGTGCGCAGCGTACCCTGCAGCTGGTTGTCGACGGCGAAGGTGCTGACCGTCGTCTCGTGCTCGAAGTTGATGCGCGCCAGCTGGTTGGTCGGGTCGGTCGGGCGCGGCGAGAACCCGGCGTAGCCGAAGGGGTAGAGATTGACTTCGTGCACCTTGGAATAGCCGTAGCGGGCGTTCTGGCGCACCGTCAGGTCGTTGTCGAAGGTGTGCGAGACCTCGTAGCCGAGCGACCCCTGCCGGCGCCGGTAGGTGTCGATGCCCGGCTCGGTGAAGTTGGCGTCGCGGCTGATCTTGCCGAACGGCGCGTCGACCACCGTGCCGACGTAGGGCAGGAAGGCGCCGCCGTTGTGCGTCTTGTCGATGTCCGTGTAGTTGGCGAGCAGCGTCACGCTGGTCCGGCTGTCCGGCGCCCAGGTGATGCTGGGCGAGATGGTGCCGCGGAACCCGTCCTCGTGCTTGGAATAGCCGTCGCCGCCGGCGACGCGGCCGGTCAGGCGGTAGGACAGCGTCTCGCCCGCCTTGTCGCCGAAGTCGAAGCCCAGGTTGGCGGTGCCGGCGTCGTCGATGCCGGTCTCGACATAGCGCAGGCGCTGCCCGTCCGGCCGCTTGCTGACGAAGTTGACGAGGCCGCCCGGGTTGCTGCCGCCGTAGAGCACCGACGAGGCGCCGCGCAGCACCTCAATCCGCTCCAGGGGAAAGGTGTCGACGTACATGCCGCCGAAACCGTAGCTGTAGAGCTGCAGCCCGTCCTGGAACACGCCGGTCTGCGTCGCCTGGAAGCCGCGGATGAACATCCAGTTGGTGTCGCCGTCCGGGCCGAAGGGCTGGCCGTAGACGCCGGCGGTGTAGCGCAGCGCCTCGTCCGCCTTCTGGGCGCGGCGATCGTCGATCTCCTCGCGGCCGATCACCGAGACCGACTGCGGCACCGCCTCGACCGGGGTGTCGGTCTTGGAGCCGGCGGTGGTGCGCTTGGCGACGTAACCTCCGACCGGGCCGGTGCCCGTCTCCGCGGTGCCGCCGACCGTCACCGGGTCGAGGACGACCGGCTTGCCGGCGTCCTGCGCCAGCGCCGCCGCCGGCACCAGCAGGGCCGCCGCCGCCGTGGTGTTCAGAAGGAAAGACGCCAACACGCCCCGCCGAATATCCGTCATGCCCCTACCCCCTCGACTATGGCCGCACTGCTTGAAAAGGCTCGTCAGGGTCGGGGGAATACCATGGCCGGGACGGGCGATATTGAACCGCCTTGCGGTGGATTGGACGATCTTTGGACGTTCTGGCGCAGCTGCCTCATGCGGCCTTGGCGCGCTGCCACGCCGCCGGGGTCGTGCCGACCACCTGCCGGAAGACGCGGGTCAGGTGCGCCTGATCGGAGAAGCCGGCCGCTGCGGCCGCCGCGGCCGGCGTCATGTCCGACCGGGCCAGCAGTGCCTTGGCGCGGTCGACGCGGGCGCGCATCTGCCATTTGTGCGGCGGCATGCCGGTCGACGCCTTGAAGGCCGAGCAGAAGTAGGACTCGGACAGGCCGGTCAGGTCGGCCAGCTCCTGCAGCCGGATGTTCCGCCCGCAGTTGTCCTCGATGTAGTCGATGGCGCGCTTCAGTTGGCGCGGCGGCAACTGGCCGCGCTTGCGCTCCGTCCGGGGCGCGATGCGCAGCAGCCCGACCAGCAGGGCCGAGATCAGGCTGTCGCCGTAGAGGTCGTGGACGGCGCCGGGCTCCGTGCACTCCGCCGCGATCAGGCGCGCCAGGCCGAGCAGCCGCTCGTCGGAGAATTTCAGGCGTGGCGTTTCCAGCACTCCGGTGTCCGGCTCATCGGGCAGGCGGGCGGCGATCGCCGCCCGATCGAAATGCAGGTCGAGGTGGCGCAGGCGGCGCACGCCTTCCACCCGCGACCACACGCGCACGCCCGCCGGCACGTAGCTGATCGGCTCCCGCGCAGTCGCCCGCTGCGCGGCGCTGCCGGCCGGCGACGCCAAGACGTCGATGCCGCCGTCGCCGATCTGGTCGATGACGACGACGAGGCGCGGCGCCTGCGACACGTACTCGCCGCCGGCGCCCTGCGCGCACTCGACGGTCCAGACGTCGGCGATCACGCCGTTCCACGCCCGCCATTGCAGGTCGCCGACCACCGTGATGCCTTCGGTCCTGCTCTGCATCCTGGGATGGAACGTCATCGGATGCCCTCCCCCTCTCCACGCCGCGCCTCCGCCGCATATACGGCACATTGAGAATGCGAACAAGTCGCATTTAGAGAAGGGGGGGAACACCTGCCACCGGCGGCGGGCCGCGCAGCCCCGTCCGGTCGTGGATGCCCGATCCGAACGGGGCTGCGGCCGGCGCCGGCCTACTTGGCGAACTTGCGGAAGTCGGGCTTGCGCTTCTCGCGGAAGGCGTTGCCGCCCTCGGCGGACTCCGCGGTCTCGTAGTAGAGCTTCAGGCCCTGCATCGCCATCGCCGACAGGCCGCGGATCATCTCCGAATCCACGTTGAAGGAGCGCTTGGCGAAGGCGATGGCGGTCGGGCTTTTCTCCAGGATCTCCTCGCACCACGCGCGCACTTCGGCGTCCAGCTGGTCGTGCGGAACGACGGCGTTGACCATGCCCATGGCGAGCGCCTGCTCGGCGGTGTAGCGGCGGCACAGGTACCAGATCTCGCGCGCCTTCTTCTCGCCCACCACGCGGGCCAGATAGGCGGTGCCGAAGCCGGGGTCGACCGAGCCGACCTTCGGCCCGACCTGCCCGAACTGCGCCTTCTCCGACGCGATGGCGAGGTCGCACAGCGTCACCAGCACGTTGCCGCCGCCGATGGCGTAGCCGTTGACGCGGGCGATGACCGGCTTCGGGATGTCGCGGATGGCGCTCTGCAGTTCCTCGATGGGCAGACCGATGATGCCGCGCCCGCCGTAGCCGCCGTCGTGCGAGGCCTGGTCGCCGCCGGTGCAGAACGCCTTGTCGCCGGCGCCGGTCAGCACCACGACACCGACGCTCTTGTCGAAGTCGGCGTCCTTGAAGGCGTGGATCAGCTCCTCGCAGGTCTGCGCGCGGAACGCGTTGTAGGAGGCCGGGCGGTTGATGGTGATGGTGGCGATGCCGTCCTGCTTGACGTAGAGGATGTCCTGGAAGTCCACGGGGGGATCCTTTCTGAAGGGGGTGTTGCGGGGTCAGCCGGCCATGGTCAGGCCGCCGGAGACGCTGATCACCTGGCCGGTGATGAAGGCGGCGTCGTCGCTCGACAGGAAGGCGACGATGCCCGGCAGGTCCTCCGGGCGCCCCAGGCGGCCGAAGGGGATGGAGCGGACGAGCGCGTTGCGCAGCTTGTCGCCGTACTCGCCCTCGCCGCAGAAGTCGCGAAACAGCGCGGTGTCCGTCGGGCCGGGGCAGACGACGTTGACGGTGATCCGCTGCTTCGCCAGCTCCCGCGCCATGGTCTTCGAGAAGGCGACGAGGCCGCCCTTGCAATAGGCGTAGACCGCCTCGCCGGAGGAGCCGACGCGCGCCGCGTCGGACGCGATGTTGACCACCCGCCCCTCGCCGCGCTCGACCATACCCTTCAGCACCGCGTGGTGCATGTGCAGCGGGCCGTAGAGGTTGACGGCGACGATGCGCTCCCACAGCGCCCGATCGGTGTCGAGGAAGGCGCCGGCGCGGTCCCAGCCGGCGTTGTTGACCAGGATGCCGACGGGTCCGAGGTTGTCCTCCACCGCGGCGACGGCGGCGACCACCGAGTCCTGGTCGGTGAGGTCAACCGCGAAGGCGCCGGCCGCGCCGCCGGCCGCCCGGATCTCCGCCACGACGGCTTCCGCCGCGGCGTGGTCGATGTCGAAGACGGCGACGGCGGCGCCCTCCGCGCCGAAGCGCCGGCACAGCGCCGAGCCGATGCCGCCGGCGCCGCCGGTGACGACCGCGACCTTACCCTCCAGTCCTTGCATGTCGGTTCCTCTCGTATGAAAAGACGCGCGATCCGCCGCCCATTGCGTCCGAACCGCGGCTGTGTTCCAATGAAGCGTCACCCATGGGAACGCCTGTTTTATGAACGACCTCGCCCCGGACAAGTCGGCTGCACTTGCCGAGATCAACAACCGCCTGTTCTTTCGCTTCTTCCAGGCGGCGAATACTCTGCACACCAAGGGCACCCAGGCGCTCAACGACTTCGGCGTAACGACGCAGCAATGGTCGGTCCTGGGCGCCCTGTCGCGGCCGCAGGCGGCGCAGGGCATGTCGGTGGGCGAGATGTCGCGCTACCTGCTGGTCAGCCGGCAGAACCTCGCCGGCGTGCTCGGCCGGCTGGAGCGCGACGGCCTGATCGAGCGCGCGACCGCCGAGGAGGACCGCCGTTCCCGCAAGGTGAAGCTCAGCGCCAAGGGGGCCGAGCTGTGGGCGGCGCTGGCGGCGCCGATCCACGCCTTCTACGGCGAGGCGCTGAAGGACTTCTCCTTCGACGACCGGCTGGCCTTCATCCACTACATCAGCCGCCTGCAGCGGAACATGGCGAAGCTCTAGGCGCATGCCCGGCCGTCCCGTCAGGGGCGGTGCGCGGCGCTCATCTGCCGCGCGATGACCATCTTCATGATCTGCGCCGTCCCGTCGCCGATCTGCAGGCCGAGCACGTCACGGTAGCGCTGGCCGAAGGGGTAGTCGCTGCCGTAGGCGCCGTGGCCGTGCGTCAGCAGGCACTGCTGGATGATCTCGCAGGCCAGCTTCGGCCCCCACCACTTGCACATCGCCGCCTCGGCGGTGTGCGGCAGCCCCTGGTCCTTGAGCCAGAGCGTGCGCAGGCACAGCGCCCGGCACGCCTCGTAGAAGGTCTCCGCCTCCGCCAACGGGAAGCTGACGCCCTGGAAGTCGCCGATCGGCCGGCCGAAGGCCTCGCGCTCCTGGATGTAGGCCCAGGTCTCGTCGAGCGAGGCGCGCGCCACCGCCATGCATTGCAGCCCGATCAGCGCCCGGCTGTAATCGAACCCCTGCATGACCTGGACGAAGCCCTGCCCCTCCCCGCCCAGCATCATCGCCGCCGGGACCCGCACCCCGTCGAAGAAGATTGAGCCGCGGCCGACCGGGCGCGTGCCGATGTCGTCGAAGGCGGTGCGGGTGATGCCGGGCGCGTCCATCGGCACCAGGAAGGCGCTGATCCCCCGCGCGCCGTCAGCCTCCGGACCGGTGCGGGCGAACACCACCGCCACGTCGGCCTGGGTCGCCATGGAGATCGAGGTCTTCTCGCCGGTCAGCCGGTAGCCGTCGCCGTCGCCGTCGCGCTCCGCGCGCAGCTTCAGCCGGGCGGCGTCCGACCCGGCGCCGGGCTCGGTGAGCGCGATGGCGATCAGGACGCGGCCGGCGGTGACCGCCGGCAGCCACTCCGCCGCCACCTCGGGCCTGGCGTGCCGGGCGACGATCTGGCCGCACAGCGACACCAGCAGGTTCACGTAGGACACGTTGAAGTCGCCGTAAGCGATCTGCTCCAGCAGCAGCCCGCTGGTGACGCAGTCGACGCCGAGCCCGCCGCACGCCTCCGGCAGCTCCGGCCCGAGGAAGCCGAGCGCACCCATCTCCAGCACCACCTCGCGCTCCACGCACAGCGCCTTCTCGCGCGTCCGATAGCCGGGCGCCAGGCGGTTCCGGGCGAAGCGCGCGGCGGCCTCGGCGAGCGCCCGCTGCTCCTCGGTGAGGCTGAAGTCCATGGTCGATCCTCGTTCGTCGGGGGTGGGCTGATGCTAGCCGCCATTCCGGCGATATGTCAATATATTGCCTTATTGGTCTGGTGGCCCGAGTTGGGAAGCTCACTGAGCGCCTGCAGCATAACGTTTGCATTCATAGGCCTATGACCTGGGCAAAGGGTCGTTTTGAGGACGTGTCGGCATGGCTCGCCCATCGGGGATATTGGTCAATATATTGACATTATACCCCCGCCTCACCTACCATGCGCGACAGGGCGCCGGAGAGTGTCCGCGGACAACGACAACGGCCGTCGTTGCGGCCAAACGCACAGGGGAGGTTGGTATGAACAGGGAAGGAACGCACAAACCCACATCAGCCGCAGGGCGCGCAACGCTCGCCGCGGGGTGTCTGGCCGCCGCGCTGGCGGCGGGTCCGGCGTTGGCGGCGGAACCGGCGCTCACCGGAGGCGTGGTGAAGATCGGCGTGCTGACCGACATGGGCGGCGTCTATTCCGACTTCACCGGATCGGGCGCGGTGATCGCCGCGCAGATGGCCGCCGAGGACGTCGCCAAGCGCAACCCCGCGCTCGCGAAGACGGTCGAGGTCGTCAGCGCCGACCACCAGAACAAGGCCGACGTCGGCGCCGAGCGCGCCCGCTACTGGTACGAGCGCGACGGCGTCGACGTCATCGTCGAGCTGGTGTCGACCAACGTGGCGCTGGCCGTCATGGAGGTGGCGGAGCAGAAGAACCGGCTGGCGCTGGTGTCCGGCTCGGCGTCGCTGCCGATTACCAACGAGCGCTGCAACGCCAACACCGTGCACTGGGTGTACGACACCTACGCGCTGTCGTCGGGCACCGCCAAGTCGGTGATCGCCGCCGGCCGCAAGAGCTGGTACTTCATCGCCGCCGACTACGTGTTCGGCGCCACCATGGTGAGCGACGCCAGCGAGATCGTCGCCGCCAACGGCGGCTCGGTGGTCGGCGTGTCGAAGCACCCGTTCCCCAACCACGACTTCTCCTCCTTCCTGCTGAAGGCGCAGGGCTCGCAGGCGGACGTCATCGCGCTGGCCAACGGCGGCCAGGACACCATCAACTCGGTCAAGCAGGCGGCGGAGTTCGGCATCATCGGCTCGCGCCAGACGGTGCTGCCGATGGTGATGTTCCTCAACGACGTGCACGCGCTCGGCCTCAACACCGCGCAGGGCCTGACGCTGACCGAGGGGTTCTACTGGAACCGCGACGACCGCACGCGCGCCTGGGCGCGGCGCTTCTTCGAGCGCGCGAAGAAGATGCCCAGCATGGTGCACGCCGGCGTCTATTCCTCGGTCGTCAACTACCTCGCGGCCGTCGAGGCCACCGGGACCGACGACGCGGCCACCGTCATGAAGCGCCTGAAGTCGGTCGAGATCGACGACGGACTGTTCAAGGGCCGCATCCGCGCCGACGGCAAGTTCGCCCACGACATGCTGCTGCTGGAGGTCAAGAAGCCCTCCGAATCCAAGGAGCCGTGGGACTACTACCACGTCAAGGCGGTCATCCCGGCCGAGGACGCGACGCTCCCCCTCGCCAAGTCGAAGTGCAAGCTGGTCCAGCGCTGACCCGCCGGACGCCACACCACGCATTGAGGGACGGGACCATGAAGTTCGATCCTGTACTGCTTGCCCCACGCCTGGACTCCATGAAGGCCAACGGCTTCTGGCGCGACGAGACCATCGAGGTGCACCTGCGCCGGGCGCTGGAGCGCTGCCCGGACAAGACCGCGCTCATCGCCTACGGCCAGGACGCGGACGAGCCGGTCCGCCTGACCTACCGCGAGCTGGACGCGCGGGTGGAGCGCATCGCCCGCTCGCTGGCGGCGCTGGGGGTGGAGCGCGGCGACGTCGTCGCCTTCCAACTGCCCAACCGCTGGGAATTCATCGCGCTGGCGCTCGCCTGCGTGCGCATCGGCGCCGTGGCGAACCCGCTGATGCCGATCTTCCGCCAGCACGAGCTGACCTTCATGCTGAACTTCGGCGAGGCGAAGGTGTTCGTCGTGCCGAAGAGCTTCCGCCGCTTCGACCACGAGGCGATGGCGCGCGGCATGCTGCCGGCTCTGCCGCATCTGCGCCACCTCGTGGTGGTCGACGGCGAAGGGGAAGACGGCTTCGACGCCCTGCTGCTGCGCGACGGCCTGCCGCCGGTGGCCGGGAGAGGGTTGGCGGCGGACGACGTGCTGCTGCTGATGTACACGTCCGGCACCACCGGCGAGCCCAAGGGCGTGATGCACACGTCGAACACGCTGTTCGCCAACCTGCACGCCTACATCGAGACGATGCGGCTGAGCGGGGACGACGTGGTGCTCGGCGCCTCGCCGATGGCGCACCTCACGGGCTTCGGCTATCTGGCGATGATCCCGCTGATCCTGAACTCCACCATGGTCCTGCAGGACGTGTGGGACCCGAAGCGCGCCCTGCGCATCGCTCGGCGCGAAGGAGTGACCTTCAGCATGGCCTCCGCCCCCTTCGTCGCCGACCTGTGCGCCGCCGTGGAGGCAGGGGAGCCGCCGGCCGAGCGCTTCGCCACCTTCAACTGCGCCGGCGCGCCGATCCCGCCGGTGCTGATCGAGCGGGCGCACGCACTGATGGGCATGCGGGTCTGCTCGGCCTGGGGGATGACGGAGATCGGCGCGGCGACGGTGACCGAGCCGGAGCGCGCGCTGGAGAAGTCCGGCTGCTCCGACGGCCGGCCGGTCGCCGGCATGGAGGTGAAGGTGGTGGACGCCGAGGGCAACGCGCTGCCGGCGGGAACGGCGGGTTCGCTGCTGGTGCGCGGCGCCTCGGTGTTCGGCGGCTACCTGAAGCGGCCGCACCTCAACAACGTGTCGGAAGACGGCTGGCTCGACACCGGCGACCTCGCCGTCATCGACGGGGAGGGCTACGTCCGCATCACCGGACGGACCAAGGACGTGGTGATCCGCGGCGGCGAGAACATCCCGGTGGTGGAGATCGAGAACCTGATCTTCCGCCATCCGGCCATCGCCTCGGTCGCCGTCGTCGGCTACCCGGACCCGCGCCTGGGCGAGCGGATCTGCGCCTTCGTGTCGCTCAAGCCCGGCGCCTCGTTCAGCAAGCAGGAGCTGACGGAGCACCTGGAGCGGCAGCAGATCGCGCGGCAGTATTTCCCGGAGCGGCTGGAGATCGTCCCCGACCTTCCCCGCACGCCGAGCGGCAAGGTGCAGAAGTTCAAGCTGCGCGAGGCGGCGCGGACCTGATTTCCGGGGCGTCGACGCCGCCTACACCCGCTGGCGGTCGCAGCGGCGGTGGCCGCTGACCTCCTCGCCCGCCTCGGCGGGCAGGGGCAGGAAGAACAGCGCCGCCGAGGTCGCCAGCACCCCACCCGCCGCGAAGGCCGCGCCGAAGTCGTCCGGCGTCGACGCGATGCCGGGGTGCCGAAGCTGCATGAGGTGCAGGATCAGCGCGCCGGTCGCCACGCCCAGGCTCAGCGAGACCTGCTGCATGACGCTCGACAGCGTGTTGGCGCCGCTCATGCGGTCGTCGGGCATGTCGGCGTAGGCCAGGGTGTTCATCCCGGTGAACTGCAGCGAGCGGAAGAAGCCGCCCAGCAGCAGCGCCGCCAGGATGACCGCGTGCGGCGTGTCAGGCCGGAACAGGCCGTAGCCGGCGAGGATGGCGCCGCTCAGCACCGCGTTGCCGATCAGCAGCCGGCGGAAGCCGACGCGCCGCAGGATCGGCCCGGCCAGCGCCTTCATGGTGAGCGCGCCCGCCGCGCTGGCGAAGGTCAGGCTGCCGGATTCGAAGGGCGTCATGCCGAAGCCGACCTGGAACAGCATCGGCAGCAGGAAGGGGACGGCACCGATGCCCATCCGGAACAGCGTGCCGCCGGTGACCGCCGCGGCGTAGGTCGGGATGCGCAGCAGCGACGGGTCGAGCACCGGCCGCGTCCGGCCCCGCACGCGCCACACATACAGGGCGACGCACAGCGCCGCCGCGGCGAGCACTCCGGCGACCGCTTCCGGCGCAACCACCCCGCGCCCGACGTTCTCGAACCCGAAGATCAGCCCGGCGAGGCCCGCCCCGCTCAGCGCCAAGCCCGGAAGGTCGAGCGGGCCAGGATCCGCCTCCCGCACGTCCGGCACGTAGGCGCGCGCCAGCGCGAAGCCCAGCAGGCCGATCGGCACATTGATGAAGAAGATCCACCGCCAGGAGACGTAGGTGGTGATGAAGCCGCCGACCAACGGCCCGATGGCCGGGCCGACCAGCGCCGGCATGGTCACCGTGCTCATCGCCCGCACCAGCCGTGCCCGCGGCACGCTGCGCAGGACCACCAGGCGGCCGACGGGGACCATCAGCGCGCCGCCCAATCCCTGCACCATCCGCGCCGCGACCAGCGCCGTCAGGTCCTGCGCGAGGCCGCACAGCACCGAGCCCAGCGTGAAGACCACGATGGCGGAGCCGAACACGCGCCGCGCGCCGAACCGATCGGCCGCCCAGCCGCTGACCGGCAGGAACACCGCGAGGCTCAGCATGTAGGACGTCATCGCCGCGCTGAGCTGCAGCGGATCCTCGCCCAACGACCGCGCGATGTCCGGCAGCGCGGTGGCGACCACGGTCGCGTCGAGGTTCTCCATGAACAGCGCGCAGGCGACGATGAGCGGGACGAGCATCGTCCCGCGCGGGGTGGGATCCGTGTTCATGCCAGCCAATGTGGCACACCTTGGATACGGGGCCAGGGCCGACGGATTCGGGGCTGCCATGCACCGCCGGCCATTCCCGGAGTCCCTTGCGTTCGTCACCGTCTTTGGCTAGTGTATACACCAGACAATGAAGCTGGCGAAGCTGGCGCCCATCCGACACCGCAACGACGGAGACGGGGAGATGAGCGGACGACTGGCGGGAAAGCGCGCCTTCGTGACCGGCGCTGGCCAGGGCATCGGACGCGCCGTGGCGCTGGCCTTCGCGCAGGAGGGCGCCAGCGTCGTCGCGGCCAGCCGCACCCTGTCGAAGATGCAGGATCTGCCTGGGCTGACGCCGGGGATCACGCCGGTCGGACTCGACGTCACCGACGCCCCCGCGGTGGCCGCGGCCATCGCGGACGCCGGTCCGCTGGACATCCTCGTCAACGCCGCCGGGTGGGTGCACAACGGCACGCTGCTCGACTGCACGCCGGAGGACTGGGCGCGCAGCTTCGACCAGAACGTCACCTCGATGTTCCACACCATCCGCGCCGCCCTGCCGGCGATGCTGGAGCGCGGGCGCGGGTCGATCATCAACGTGGCGTCCGTCGCCTCGAGCATCGCCGGAGTCCCCAACCGCGCCGCCTACGGCGCCAGCAAGGCGGCGGTGATCGGCCTGACCAAGGCGGTGGCGCGCGACGCCGTCGCCGCGGGCGTGCGCTGCAACGCGCTGTGCCCCGGCACCACCGCCTCGCCCTCGCTGGAGGAGCGCATCCAGGCGACCGGCGACCCCGGGGCGACGCGCCGGCAGTTCATCGCCCGCCAGCCCATGGGCCGGCTCGGCACCGTCGAGGAGATGGCCGCCGCCGCGGTCTATCTGGCCAGCGATGAGTCGGCCTTCACCACGGGCACCGTCCTCGTGGTGGACGGCGGGCAGACCATGTGACGCGCCACGCGGCGGCGCGCCCATCGAGAACGGCGGACCAACCAACGAGGGAGGAGGACATGGCGTACTCGGGCGGCAGGTGGATGACGGCGTGCGCGGCGCTGGGGCTGGCGCTGTGCGCCGCGGCGGGAGCGCAGGCGCAGGAGAAGTTCACGCTGCGATTCAACCACGTGCTCGGCCCCAGCGAGCCGTTCCACGAGGGGTTCCAGAACTGGGCCAAGCGGGTCGAGGCGCGCACCAACGGCGGCTTGAGGATCCAGGTCTTCCACAGCGCCCAACTCGGCGTCGAGGAGGACATCATCGAGCAGATGCGCCAGGGCGCCAACGTCGGCCAGAACACCGACGCGGCGCGCCTCGGCACCTACGTACCGGGCCTGGCGGTGGTCAACGGGCCGTACTTCGTCGATACGCTGGAGGACGTCGCCAAGCTGCGCACCGCGCCCAGCATGGTGAAGTGGATGGACGAGCTGGCCTCCAGCCGCGGCCTGCGGGTCGTCTGCTTCGATTGGGTGCAGGGCTTCCGGCACTTCTTCACCAACAAGGCGGTGCGCACCCCCGCCGACCTGAGCGGCCTGCGCATCCGCACGCCGCCGGCGCCGATCTGGCAGGAATCCATCCGGTCGCTCGGCGCGGCGCCCGTGGCGATGCCCTTCAGCGACATGTACCCGGGCCTGCAGCAGCAGGCCATCGACGGCGTCGAGTTGGTCTACGCCAACATCCCCGGTGGCCGCTTCTATGAGGTTCTGAAGTACGCCAACGAGACCCGGCACATCATGCTGGTCAACTTCGAGGTGGTCAGCGCCAAGTTCTTCGATCGCCTGCCCAAGGAGTACCAGACCGCGCTGGTCGAGGAATGCCAGAAGGCCGGGCAGGAGACCTCGCAGAAGATCCGCGAGGCCGAGCAGAAATTCAAGGAGCAGCTCAAGGCCCGCGGCATGACGGTGGTCGAGGACGTCGACCTCGCCGCCTTCCGCAAGGCCGGCGAGCAGGCCTACAAGACCCTCAACCTCCTGGAGGCGCGGAACGCCGTGCACAAGGAGATCGGCAAGTAGGCCCGATCTTCATAGCCCCTCCCTCTTGAGGGGGAGGGGCTGTCTGCCGCACCCCACTCACCCGGGACACGACGCATGCGAACACTGGACCGGATCGAGGCCGCCGTTGCCGGCACCTTCCTGGTGGTCATGGTGGCTTTGATCTTCGCGGGCGGGATCGCGCGCCTGCTGCACCACCCGCTCAACTGGACCACGGACGTCGCGACCTGCCTGTTCGCCTGGGCGTGCTTCCTGTGCGCCGACGTGGCGTGGCGGCGCGGCACGCTGATGTCGGTGGACCTGCTGACCGTCCATCTGCCGCCCGGCGTGCGGAAGGCGGTGGGCTGGTGCAACCTGGCGATCATCGCGCTGTTCCTGGTGTTCCTGATCGTCTCCGGGCTGTGGCTGTCCTACGTCAGCAGCGCCCGGACCTTCCAGGGAATCCCCGGCATCAGCTACTCCTGGGTGACCATGAGCCTGCCGGTGGGCGCCGCGCTGCTGCTGGTCACCACCGTCCGGCGGGCGCTTCGGGAGATCCGCGGCGCCTCGGCCCACGCCGCCGGTCCGGCCGCGGGCGAGGAGACGTCGCCATGCTGATCGTCGCCATCGCCTTCGCCGTCCTCATCCTGATGGGCATGCCCGTGGCCTTCGCCATCGGCATCTCCGGCACGCTGTTCTTCGTGCAGAACCCGGACCTGCCCTTCACCATCCCGGTGCAGCTCACCGTGTCGCAGACGCAGAACTTCGCGCTGCTGGCCATCCCGCTGTTCATCCTCGCCGGCAACTTCATGAACAAGACCGGCATCACCGAGCAGCTGCTCAACCTCGCCTCGGTGATGACCGGACGGTGGAAGGGCGGCCTGGCGCAGGTCTCGCTGGCGCTGTCGGCGCTGATGGGCGGCGTCTCCGGCTCGGCCATCGCCGACGCGGCGATGCAGGCGCGCATGCTGGGCGACGGCATGCTGCGGCGTGGCATGTCCAAGGGCTTCGCCGCCGGCGTGCTGTCGTTCGGCTCGGTGCTGACGCCGATCATCCCGCCGGGCATCGGCATGATCCTCTACGGCACCATCGGGCAGGTCTCCATCGGCCGGCTGTTCGCCGCCGGCTTCGTGCCGGCCATGGTGCTGTGGCTGCTGCTCGGACTCACGGTGTGGGCGACGGCGCGGCGGCGCGGCTACGCCCCCGAGCGCACCCGCCGGCTGACCGCCGGCGAGGTCGGCGGGGCGCTGCGCGGCGGGATCTGGGCACTTCTGTTCCCGGTGTTCCTGCTGTTCGGCCTGCGCATGGGCGTCTTCACGCCGTCGGAGATCGGCGCCTTCGCGGTGGTCTACGCGATCCTGGTCGGCGTGCTGGCCTACCGCAAGCTGACCGGGCGGAGCTTCCTGGAGGCACTGGAGGGCAGCCTGTCCGACGTCGGCGCGGTGATGTTCATCATCGTCCTGTCGTCGATCTTCAGCTACGGCATCGTCCTGGAGCAGGTGCCGGAACTGGTCGGCGGCGCGATCCTCGACGTCACCGACAACGTGAACGGCGTCATGATCCTGATCGCGCTGTTCATCCTGGCGGCGGGCTTCGTCATCGACGCGACGGTGCTGATCATCATGCTGACGCCGATCTTCCTGCCGCTGGTACGCGAGTTGGGCGGCGACCCGGTGCATTTCGGCCTGGTCTTCATCGTCGCCGCGACGATCGGCAACTTCACCCCGCCGGTGGGGGCGGCGATGTACGCGGTGTGCTCGATCCTGAAATGCCCGCTCGGCACCTACACGCGGGAATCCGTGCCTTTCTTCCTGGCAGTAACGGCGGCGACGCTTATCCTCATCTTCATCCCCGAGGCGGTCCTCGTCGTGCCGAACCTGATCTTCGGCGCGCCCTAGCCCCCGGGACGGCATGAAGGGACGGGAATGAGCATCGACGGCACCAGAACGGGAACCAGGGCTGGCCCCGGCCGCGCCCCCCGGCTCAACGAGCAGGTGGTGGCCGAGCTGGAGCGGCAGATCGCGGCGGGGACGCTGGCTCTGGGCGACCACCTGACCGAGCCGCGGCTGGCCGAGCAGTTCGGGGTCAGCCGCGCCCCGGTCCGCGACGCGCTGCGCCAGATGGAGGAGCGCGGGCTGGTGCGGCGGGCCAGCAACCGGCGCAGCTACGTGGTGGCCGCCGTCCCCGCCGTGGCGCCGCCGGCGCACGCGGACGCCGGCCCGCGCAAGCTGACCGCCGCGGCGAGCTGGGAGGGAATCTATCAGGAGGTGTCGCGCCAGACGGTCGCCCGCGCCGCCTTCGGCGGCTGGCGCGTCACCGAGACGGACTTGGCGGCGCACCACGGCGTCAGCCGCACCGTGGCGCGCGAGGTGCTGGGCCGGCTGGAGCAGGAGGGCATCATCCGCAAGGACAGCCGCTCGCGCTGGACGCTGCCGGCGCTGACCGCGGTGCGCATGGGCGAGCTGTACGAGATGCGCCGGGTGCTGGAGCCGATGGCGCTGCGCCGCGCCGCCGAGCGGGTCCCCGGCGCCCTGCTGCGGCGGATGCGCGGCGAGCTTGAGGACGCGGTGGAGCGTGTGGAGGACCTGACGCCGCACGACCTCGACCATCTGGAGCAGCAACTGCACGTCGAGCTGCTGTCCTACGCGGACCACACCATCCTGCTGGACACCCTGCAGCACTACCACGCGCTGCTGATCACCAACGCCGTCCTCTACGAGGCGACGAGCAGCGCCTTCGGCGCCGAACCCTTCGTCGGGGAGCATCTGGACATCGTCCGCGCGCTGGAATCCCGGCATCCCGAGGAGGCGGCGGAGCGTCTCGAACAGCACCTGCGCGTCGCCCAGGGGCGCGCGCTGGGCCGCCTCGACCAACTGGTGCGCAACGGGGTGCTGGAGCCCCTGCCCTATCTCACCCCACTGTCGGTGGACTGAACAGAATGGAAACCTTCGACGACGTGCGGGTCGGCCGCACCGCCCTTGAGGACTTCATCACGGCGCTGCTGGCCAAGGGCGGCGCCGCGGAGGACGGGGCGCGGGCCACCGCGCGCGCGGTGGTCGACGCCTCGGCGCGCGGCTTCGACACCCACGGCGTGCGGCTGGTGCCGCACTACGCCGCCACGCTGGCGGCCGGCCGCATCAATCCGAAGCCGGTCCTGCGCTTCACCCGGCAGGCGGCGGCGGCGGGGCACCTGGACGCCGACAACGGCTTCGGCCACCTGCCCAGCTACCGCGCCATTGACGAGGCGATCGCCATGGCCGACGAGGCCGGCATCGCCGCGGTGGCGGTGGCACGCTCCTCGCATCACGGGGCGACGGGCTGCTACACCATGGCGGCGGCGGCGAAGGGCTACGCCGCCATCGGCATGACCCACGCCGACGCCATCGTGGTGCCGCACGACGGCGTCAAGCCGTTCCACGGCACCAACCCCATCAGCTTCGCCATGCCGGTGGAGGGCGAGGAGCCGATGCTGCTGGACATGGCGACCAGCAGCATCCCGCTGAACCGCGTCTTCCTGCGCCGCGCCACCGGCCAGCCGCTGCCGCCCGAGGTGGCGGTGGACGAGGCCGGCGCCGTCACCACCGACCCGCACAAGGCCACGGCCCTGCTGCCGCTGGGCGGCACCACCTACGGCTACAAGGGGGCCGGGCTGGCGGCGGTGGTGGACGTCCTGTGCTCCGCCTTCACCGGCATGCTGCACGGGGCGGCGCTGCCGCAATTCGCCGGCCCCGACCTGTCGCAGCCGGCGGAGCTCGGCCACTTCTTCATCGTGCTGCGGCCCGACGTCTTCCGGCCGCTGGCGGAGATCAACGGCCGGATGGCGGCGTTCCTCGCCGACCTGCGCGGCCAGCCGGCCAAGCCCGGCACCCGCGTCATGGCGCCCGGCGATCCCGAGCGCGAGCTGCAGGAAGACCGCCGGCGCCACGGCATCCCCGTCGATCTGGTGACGTGGGACGCGCTGCGCGACCTCGCGGAGCGCCACGGCTGCGCGATCCCGGAACCGGCGGGCCGGTGACGGGCGCGCGGGCCGCGCGGTATCAGCCGGCCTCGGCCGTCGAGGACGCGCGCCACAGGTTGATGTCGGAATCCACCGCGTGGATGTCGATCTCCGCCAGCTCCTCGGACGTGAAGGACAGGTTGCCGAGCGCGTCCAGCGAGTTGTCAAGCTGCTCCACCGTCCGCGCGCCGATCAGCGCCGAGGTGACGCGCGGGTCGCGCAGCACCCAGGCGATGGCCATCTGCGCCAGCGTCTGGCCGCGCCGCGTGGCGATGGCATCGAGGGCGCGGACGCGCGCCAGGTTCTCGGGCGACAGGAAATGGGCCCGCAGCGTCCCACCCTTGGCGGCGCGGGCGTCGGTCGGCTGCGCGTCCAGGTACTTCGCGGTCAGCATGCCCTGCGCCAGCGGCGAGAAGGCGATGCAGCCCATGCCCAGCTCGTCCAGCGTGTCGAGCAGCCCGCCCTCGACCCAGCGGTTCAGCATGGAATAGGAGGGCTGGTGGATCAGGCAGGGCGTGCCGAGCTGCTTCAGGATCGCGGCAGCGCGGCGCGTCATCTCGGGCGAATAGGAGGAGATGCCGACGTACAGCGCCTTGCCCTGCCGCACGATGTGATCGAGGGCGCCCATCGTCTCCTCCAGCGGGGTGCGGGGATCGACGCGGTGCGAATAGAAGATGTCCACGTACTCCAGCCCCATCCGCTTGAGGCTCTGGTCCAGGCTGGAGACCAGGTACTTGCGCGATCCCCAGTTGCCGTAGGGACCGGGCCACATCTCGTAGCCGGCCTTGGTGGAGACGACGATCTGGTCGCGGTAGGGACGGAAGTCGGTGGCGAGGACGCGGCCGAAATTCTCCTCCGCCGATCCCGGCGGCGGGCCGTAGTTGTTGGCGAGGTCGAAGTGCGTGACCCCGCGGTCGAAGGCCCGGCGCAACACGGCGCGCCCGGCGGCGAAGGCGTCGGTGCCGCCGAAGTTCTGCCACAGCCCCAACGAGATGGCCGGCAGGTCGAGCCCGCTGCGCCCGCACCGGCGGTAGCTCATGCGCTCGTAGCGGGAAGCGTCGGCGAGATAGGGGGGCTGCATGGCGGACTCCGGAGTAAGTGATATATTAGTATAGCCCGGCAGAGCGGCGCGGCGCAATCCCTGGCGATGGGGCCGGGGCCGCACGGGAGAGGGCCTGACCGTTACGCCGACGTTTCTGCAAGCTCAAGAAACCGGCGGACGACAGGGGTTTCGTCGTCGCGCCGGTAGGTCAGGTAACAGCGGATCAACGGGGCCGACCCGTCGATCGGGACCTGCACGAGTTCGGGCCCGGCCAGCCCGGCGAAGCTCTCCGGTGCCAGTGCGATTCCGACATCGGCCAGGACCATGCCGACCACCGTCGGAAAGTTCGGGCATTCGGCGGCGAGGCGCGGCGTGAAGCCCTGCGCGCGGCAGAGCGCGTCGACCTCGTCCACATGTTCGGGCGCCATGGCGCGCGGCGGCAGGATCCAGCGTTCCTCCCGCAGCCGTCCGATCGGCACCGCCGCCGCGCCCGCCAGGGCGTGCCAGCGCGGCAGCACGACCCGCATGGGCTCGGCACCGATGAGGCGCTGCACCAGCCGCGGATCCGCGGTGGAAAAGTTGCTGAAGCCCACGTCGATGCGCCGCTCGAGCAGTGCGCCCTCCTGCTCGCCGCTCGGCACGCTGTCGATGACGACCTCGACCTCCGGCCGCCGGGCGCGGAAGGCGCGGATCAGGGCCGGGACCTGGTTGTAGAGCGACGGAACGCTGAGCCCGAGGCGCAGCCGCCCGACCTCCCCGGCGAAGCCGCGCCGCGCCTCCTCCATGGCCTCCTCCACGGCGGCCAGCGCCCGGCGGGCCTGCGGCAGGAAGAGCGCGCCGGCCGGCGTCAGCGCCACGGCGGAGCGCGTGCGGTCGAACAGCCGCTGGCCGAGCAGGTCCTCCAACCGCTTCAGCAATTGGCTGACGGCCGGCTGGCTCATGCCCAGCCGTTTCGCGGCGCGGCCGAAGTTGCCGATGTCGGCCAGCGTCACGAAGCAGCGCAGATGCCGAAGCTCTATCCCGCTCATAAGCCTACCTTATCAGGACCGGTCCAATCATTATTGGACGGGCGGCGACCTGTCGATGGATTCCTGTGATGCCGCAGCCGTGCCGGAACCGGCCGTGCGGCGGCTCTGTTCGTACACCGCTTCGGAATCCGGCATGTCCGCCACGGACGACACGATGATCGACTTTTCCCGCTGGAAGACGGCGCACCACCTGCTGACGTGGCGACAGCTGCGCGAGGTGATGGCGCTCACCCCCCAGCCGTCCTTCCGCATCGCGCTGATCGCCGGGGCGCAGGCGGCCCTGTCCGTGCTGGCGGCGACGCTGCTGATCGGTGCGACCCCCTGGTCGCACCTGATCGGGTTCCCGGCGCTCGGGGCGCTGGCGTCGCTGTTCGGCCGCTACGCGCCCGTTCGGCGGCGCACGACGATCGTCGCCGCCTGCGCCGCGCTGCTTACGGGTGGCGTGTTGCTGTCGTCGTTGGGCTCCTGGGCCGGGGCGTCGCCGGCGGAGCAACTGCTGCTGCTTGCGCTCATCGCCGGGAGTGCGACGCTCGCCATCGCCCACTGGCGGCTCGGCATGCCCGGGGCCATCATCATCACCTTCGCGTCGGCGGGTGCGCTGGGACCGGTCGCCTCCTGGCACGCGGTGGCCGGGCAAGCCCTCGCCACCGCGGCCGGCGGCGCCGTGGCCTGGGTGGTCTGCCGGGCGACCGACCGGCTGCGGTCCGCGGAACTGGAGGGACTGACCTTGCCGGCGCCGCCGCACCGGCCGTTCGGCCATGAGGTGATCGCCGCCGGCCGCATCGCGGCGGGCACCGCGGTGGCGGCGCTCATCGCGCAGACGGCCGGGTGGCCGCATCCCTCCTGGGCCGCCATCGGCGCCATGGCCGTTCTGCAGGGGAGCCATCTGCACGTGACCATGAGCCGCGCCCTGCAACGCATGGCGGGGACGCTGGTCGGCGTCTTCATCGCCTGGGCGGTGCTGACGCAGGCGCCGCCGCTCTGGGGACTGATCGCGGCGGTTGTCCTGTTCCAGTTCATCACGGAAGTGGTGATCGGGTACAATTACGCCCTCGGCCAGATCACCGTGACTCCCATGGCGCTGATCATGACCTACCTCGCCGCGCCGGCCACGGCGGTCAACCTGCCGGTGGAGCGGGTGCTCGAGACCATCGTCGGCGTCGCCCTGGGCCTCGCGTTCGCCGTGCTGTTCTCGACGGCCGACGACCGCGTCTATCTCGCCCGGCACCGGGAGCGGCAGCGCTCCGCGTGAGACGCTGCCGGCTCCCTCCATCCGATCGCCGTCACCCCGCGGTCAATCCTCTCAATTGCCGGTTTGCGACGGCGAGCATGGCGAGGTCGACGTTGGCCTGGGTGCGCAGTTCGGAGACCAGCTGCTCGACGCGCTCGACCACCGGGCGGCGCTGGGCGATCCAGTCCTCCACCGGGTGGCCGTCCGCGGTGCCCTCCAGCACCCGCACCGTCAGCGCCGTCTGGTGCGCGAACAGGTCGTCCACCAGCGCCGCCACCGCCTGCTTCTGCCAATGGTTCTCCGTCTTCGCCGCCGCCGCCTTGTCGCGCAGC
>NZ_JBOZRT010000163.1:0-7330 GCF_050789165.1 Azospirillum sp. | reverse complement strand
TTGCCGCTGGCGCTGGTGTTTTTTGTTGCGATGGGGGCTCCTACACTCCCACCCCCCGCGGGGTTGTGGGTCGGGGTGCGGGGGATCACGGGGGACGGCGAACGTCCGCGGCGAAGGACCCCCTCACCCTAACCCTCTCCCCGGAGGGGAGAGGGAATTCACCTTACGGAACCACCGCCGAGCGCAGGTCGAGCACGTCGTCGGCGCGCTGGACCACCTGCACGCCCTCGCGCACGCCCCACGACATCGGCTGCGCGTGCAGCGGCATGTAGCCGTAGTCGGCGCGGACGATCTCCCACGCCTCCTTGATCATGGCGTTGCGCTTGGCCTGGTCGGTCTCGGAGCCGATCTTGGTGGTCAGCTCATCGACCTTCGGGTTGCAGTAGCCGCCCAGGTTGAACAGGCCCGACTGCGTCTCCTTGTTGCGGCAGCCCGCGAGGTTCAGCAGCGAGTTGTGGCTGTCGATGGACGACGGCGTCCAGCCCAGCATGTAGAAGCTGGTGTCGTAGCCGGCCTGAGCCAGCACCTTGCCGAAGTACTTGCCCTTGGTCTGCGCCAGCAGGTCGATCTTGATGCCGACGCGGGCCAGCATGCCGGCCACCGCCTGGCAGACCTTCTCGTCGTTGACGTAGCGGTCGTTCGGGCAGTCCATGGTCACGGTGAAGCCGTTGGGATAGCCGGCCTCGGCCAGCAGCTTCTTGGACTTCTCCGGGTCGTAGGGGTAGGGGGCACCGAACGACTTGTCGAAGCCGTTGACCTCCGGCGCGATCAGCGTGCCGAGCGGCACGGCCGAGCCGCGCATGATCTGCTTGTTGATCGCCTCCAGGTTCACCGCGTGCACGAAGGCGCCGCGCACGCGCGGGTCCTTGAACGGGTTCTTGCCCTTGACGTCGGAGTACTTCAGCTCGTCGCGCGCCTGGTCGAAGCCGACGAAGATGGCGCGCGCCTCGGCGCCGGTCAGCGGCTTGACGCCCTTGGTCTGCTCCAGACGCTCCCAGTCCTGCACCGGCACCGGCTGGATGACGTCCAGCTCGCCCGACATCAGCGCGGCGACGCGGGTCGCCGGCTGCGAGACGGGGGTGAACACCACCTCGTCCACGTTGGTCTTGATCGACTTGTCCCAGTAGTTGGGGAAACGCTTCAGCACCGTCTTGGTGTCCGGCTGCCGCTCCGTCAGCATGAAGGGGCCGGTGCCGTTGGCGGCGCGGTTGGCGTAGTTGCTCTGGTTCGAGCCCTTGACGTTGGTCGCCTCGGTCGTGTTGTTCTTCTCCGACCACGTCTTTGACATGATGTAGAAGAGCGACCACTCGCGCTCCAGGATCGGGTTGGGCGTCGGCGTGATGACCTCGACGGTGTAATCGTCGATCTTGCGGATCTCCTTCGCCTTCGCGCCGTAGCCCTTCATGTCCGAGCCTTCGGTCAGCGTGCGCTTCCACGAGAAGATCACGTCGTCCGCGGTGAAGGGCGAGCCGTCGTGGAAGGTGACGCCCTTGCGCAGGTGGAAGACCCACTTGGTGGGCTCGGGGTTCTCCCACTTCTCGGCCAGCATGGGCACCGGCTGCAGCTTGGCGTCGTAGCCGACCAGCGGCTCGTAGATGTTGCCCTGGAAGCCCAGCGTGAACGTCTCGTTCAGGCCGTACGGGTCCATGGTGGTGGCGTCGCCCTGGTAGGACCAGCGCAGCGTCTTGGCTTCGGCGGCCCCCGCGAAGACCGCGCCGGCGAGCGCGATCACGGCGGCCGATCGGAGGAGTGCGGTCGCGATCTTCATGTCTCTGTCTCCCTGTTGTCCGCCCTTGGGGGGCTTTTGTCGTTAGGCAGATAGGCGCGCGATCAGTCCGCGCAGGAGCCGCTCGCAGGCGGTAACCTGGTCGATCGCGATGAACTCGTTGGCCTGGTGCGCCTGGTCGATGGAGCCGGGGCCGCACATCACGGTGGAGTAGCCGGCCTCCTGGAACTGCCCGGCCTCGGCGCCGTAGGCGACGACGGTGGTGTCGTTGCGCCCGGTCAGCGCGTGCACCAGCTGCGCCGCGCGGCCCTGCGGCTCGGGCGCCAGACCGGGGGCGCCGGCCAGCACCTCGGTGACGATGCTGCACTCCGGCGCGATCGCCTTCATCTCCGGCAGCAGCGTGTCGCAGAAGGCCAGGAAGCGGTTCAGGTAGGTCTTCCAGTCGTCGCCGGTGACGGTGCGGATGTCCCACAGGAAGTCGCAGCGCTTCGCCATGATGTTGAGCGCGGTGCCGCCATTGATGGTGCCGACGTGCAGCGTCGTGTAGGGCGGGTCGAAGGGCGAGGCCGGGTCGGCCTTGGCCTTGTTCTCCGCCATCATGTCGGCGACGAAGGTGGCCAGCCGCGCCGCCACCATCACCGCGCTGACGCCGCGGTTCACCTGGCTGGAGTGCACCTCGTGCCCGGTGACGGTGGTGCGCAGCGCGTAGCAGCCCTTGTGCGCCAGCACCACGCCCATGCTGGTCGGCTCGCCGACGATGACGGCGCCGACCGGCGGCAGCTCCTTCACCATGCGCTGGATCATGAAGGGGGCGCCGAAGCAGCCGACCTCCTCGTCGTACGACAGCGCGAGGTGGATGGGGCGCTTGAGGTTCGCCGCCAGCATCTCCGGCACCAGCGCCAGCGCGATGGCGGAGAAGCTCTTCATGTCGGCGGTGCCGCGGCCGTACAGCTTGCCGTCGCGCTCCACCAGGGTGAAGGGGTCGGTGTCCCAGGCCTGCCCGTCCACCGGCACCACGTCGGTGTGGCCGGAGAGGACGACTCCGCCCTCGGCCATCGGGCCGATGGTGGCGTAGAGGTTGGCCTTGCTGCCGTCTTCGTTGGGTACCAGCCGGCTTTCGACTCCCAGCCCCGCCAGATAACCCCTGACCCACTCGATGAGGGCCATGTTGGAGTGGCGCGAAACGGTGTCGAATCCCACCAGCCGGGCGATCACGTCCCGTGAGGTCTTGTCCAAAACCCTACCTGCCTAATCCCTGTCGTCGGCCCTTATTGCGGGCTCGTACGAATGTCTCGTTGTCTAAACAATGTGAGGACAAAATACGGGAGTCAAATGGCAAATCGCGTCAGGCCGGTGCGCGCAGCGCCAGCCACAACCCGGCCGACAGCACCGCGATGGCGGAGGCCAGCTGCACCGTCACCGGTTCGCCCAGCAGCAGCGCGCTGAGCGCCGCGGCGGTGACCGGGCTCAGCGCCAGGAAGACGGTGACGCGCGTCGGCGTGGTGTGGCGCAGCGCCCAGAGCCACAGGAAATAGCCGATTCCGCTGCTCACCCCGATGAAGACCACCGCCGCCCAGCCAGCCGCGGTGATGCGCGGCGCGCCGTCGAAGAATCCCTCGCCGCCGGCCAGCAGCGCCAGGAACCCCACCGACGCCAGCATGGCGAAGGCGCTGACCGGCAGCGGGTCGTACTTACGCAGGTACGGCCGGTACAGCACGCTGCACAGCGCCCCGGCGAAGGCGCTGCCCAGGACCGCCAGGGTGCCCAGCCATTCCCCGGGCGCGGTGCCGGCGGCGAACGCCTTCTCGCCCAGCACGATGCCGACTCCGGCCAGCGTCAGCGCCACGCCGGCCGACTTGCGCAGGCCGAGCCGTTCCCGCCCCAGCGCGGCGGCCAGCAGCATGGTCATCAGCGGGAAGCTGGCGAACAGCAGCGCCACCCGCCCGGAAGGCACGGTCTGCAGGGCGAAGTTCAGCAGCGCGATGACCACCGCGAACTGCACGATACCCAACAGCGCGATCGGTATCACGTCCTTGGCGTCGAAGCGGAGTCGGCGGGAGGCCAGCACGGGGGGGAGCAGGCACAGGAAGCCGATGGCGTAGCGCAGCAGCGCCAGCGACGCCGGCCCGGTCTGCCCGACCACGAAGCGCGTGGCGACGATGGCCGCGCCCACCTGCACGCCGACCGCGGCGGCGGCGAGGATGGCGAGGCGGGCGTGGCCCTCGCTCACAAATCCCGCTCCCAGGTCTCGCTGACGAGGTCCTTGCCGAAGCTGTGGTACGGCTCCGACGCCACCAGCTCGAAGCCCGCCTTTACGTAGATGCCGCGGGCCGCCAGCAGGATGCTGTTGGTCCACAGCGTCATGCGGCGGTAGCCGGCCTGCCGGGCGAAGCGCAGGCATTCGTCCACGAGGCGATGGCCGAGGCCCAGGCCGCGCGCCGACGGATCGACGATCAGCATGCGCAGCTTCGCCACGTCGTCGGACGCCTTCACCACGAAGACCGAACCGACGTTGCGGCCGTCCATCTCGGCGATCCAGCAGCGCTCGCGCTTCGGGTCGTAGTTGCGGATGAAGCCGGCGGCGATCTCGGCGACCAGCGCCTCGAAACTCTCGTCCCAGCCGTACTCCTGGGCGTACAGCGTGCCGTGCCGCTCGATCACCCAGCCCATGTCGCCGGGGCGCGGCGGGCGCAGGATGTACGGCACCTTGCGCGGCGGCCGCCCGCCCAGCAGATCCTCGACCACGCGCATGGCATCGACCAGCCGTTCCTGGTCGGCGTCGGACAGGGTGCCCAGCATGTCCGCGATCTCAAAGCGCGAGCGGTCGTTGAGGCGGGCGAACGCCTCCTGCCCCTCGGCCGTCAGCGCCAGCAGGTTCTGCCGCGCGTCCGCGGGGGAGGGCTGCTTGCTGATCAGGCCGCGCTGCTCGAAACCGCGCAGGATGCGGCTGAGATAGCCGGCGTCCAGTTCCAGCTCCTCGCACAGCTCGTTGGCGGTGGTGGTCTCGTGGTGCGCCAATTCGTAGACGACGCGCGCCTCGGCCAGCGAGAACGGGCTGCCCAGCAGCCCCTCGTGCAGCACGCCGACCTTGCGCGTGTAGAAGCGGCTGAACCGGCGCACCGCCTCGATGCGCCGCAGAAGGTCCGGACCCGTCATGGTGTCCTCCCGCCGGTGAGATATTTGACATCGTCAATCAAACCTCTGACGGCGTCAAGAGAACATCCCGCCGATCCGGGCGTTAACCCGACTATGGGCGCGATCCGCATCGGCACCTCCGGCTGGACCTATCCGGGCTGGCGCAAGACCTTCTACCCGACCGGCCTGCCGGCCCGGCGGGAGCTGGCGCACATCGCCTCGCTGATGAACGCGGTGGAGATCAACGCCACCTTCTACCGCCTGCAAAGCCCGGACACCTTCCGGCGCTGGCGGGCCGAGACGCCGGACGGCTTCCGCTTCGCCATCAAGGGCAGCCGCTTCATCACCCACCGGAAGCAGCTGGGCGACGTGGAAGGGGCGCTGGCGAACTTCTTCGCCTCCGGCCTTCTGCTGCTCGGCGACCGCATGGGGCCGTTCCTCTGGCAGGTGTCGGAGCGCATGCGCTTCGACCCGGCGAAGGTCGGGCGCTTCCTGGACTTGTTGCCGCGCGACACCGCCGAGGCGGCGCGCCTCGCCCGGCGGCACGACGACAAAGTGGCCGGGCGCTGCTGGACCGAGACCGACGCGGTGCGCCCGATCCGCCACGCCGTCGAGGTGCGGCACACCAGCTTCCGCGACGACCGCTTCCTCGACCTGCTGCGCGCGCGGGGCGTGGCGCTCGTCAGTTCCGATGCGCCGGGATGGGAGCGTATGGACGAGCTCACCGCCGACTTCGCCTACGCCCGCCTGCACGGGGCGGAGCAGCTGTACGTCAGCGGCTATTCCGACGCCGCGCTCGACGCGTGGGCGGCGCGGATCCGCGGCTGGATGCTGGACGGGGCCGAGGAGGTGCACGTCTATTTCGACAACGACGCGCAGGTGCGGGCTCCGTTCGACGCCTTGAATCTCGCGCGTCGCTTCGAGCGCACAAATTTTGCGCAAACCTCTGCCTCCTGAACGGGCTTGCCCAGAATATGGGCGGCCTGCGGCAGGCGGTCGCACCTCGTGCCATTACCGCGAAACGCTTAGGACGCGTGGATTTCCGTGCGGCCAACCGTCTTGGCATCCCGTTTGCGAATGATCCCCGCGTCGTGATCCGACCCGACGAAGAAAAAGGGGAGACAGATGGGCATCAAAGCGCTTGCGATGAGGGGCATGGTGGCGGGCTGCGCGCTGGCGGCGGGCCTGTTCGCCACGGCGGCGATGGCGGCGGACCCGATCAAGATCGGCGTCCTGCACTCGCTGTCGGGCACGATGGCGATCAGCGAGACGACGCTGAAGGACACCGTCCTGATGATGGTGGACGACATCAACAAGAAGGGCGGTCTGCTCGGCCGCAAGGTCGAGGCGGTGGTGGTCGACCCGGCCTCCAACTGGCCGCTGTTCGCCGAGAAGGCGCGCGAGCTGCTGCAGAAGGAGAAGGTCGCCGCGGTGTTCGGCTGCTGGACCTCGGTGAGCCGCAAGTCGGTGCTCCCGGTGTTCGAGGAGCTGAACGGCATGCTCTTCTACCCCGTCCAGTACGAGGGCGAGGAGTCCTCGCGCAACGTCTTCTACACCGGCGCCGCGCCCAACCAGCAGGCGATCCCCGCGGTCGAGTACCTGATGGGCCCCGACGGCGGCTCGGTGAAGCGCTGGGTGCTGGCCGGCACCGACTACGTCTACCCGCGCACGACCAACAAGATCCTGGAGGCGTTCCTGATCTCCAAGGGCGTGCCGAAGGACGACATCCTGATCAACTACACGCCGTTCGGCCATGCCGACTGGCAGACGATCGTCGCGGACATCAAGAAGTTCGCCTCGGCCGGCAAGAAGACGGCGGTGGTCTCGACCATCAACGGCGACGCCAACGTGCCGTTCTACAAGGAGCTGGCGAACCAGGGCATCAAGGCGACCGACATCCCGGTGGTGGCCTTCTCGGTCGGTGAGGAAGAGCTGGCCGGCATCGACACCAAGAACCTGGTCGGCCACCTGGCCGCCTGGAACTACTTCCAGTCGGTGGACAGCCCGGAGAACGACGCGTTCATCAAGCAGTGGAAGACGTTCATCAAGAACGACAAGCGCGTCACCAACGACCCGATGGAGGCCACCTACATCGGCTTCAAGATGTGGACGCAGGCCGTCATGCAGGCCGGCACCACCGACGTGGACGCGGTGCGCCAGGCCATGTACGGCCAGAAGGTCCGCTCGCCGTCGGGCTACGACAGCGTGATGAACACCAACCACCACCTGTCGAAGCCGGTGATGATCGGCGAGATCCAGGCCAACGGCCAGTTCCAGATCGTCAACCAGACGAAGACCGCGATCAAGGCCGACGCCTGGAGCCCGTTCATCCCGGAGAGCGCCAAGCTGACCGCCGACTGGACCTTCCCCTGGGTCTGCGGCAACTGCGCCGAGCCGAAGTACGGCAAGCTGAAGTAAGCGCTTCAACCCTCTCCCCCCTGGGGAGAGGGTGACGCCAAAGGCGTCGGG
>NZ_JBOZRT010000162.1:0-141849 GCF_050789165.1 Azospirillum sp. | reverse complement strand
GACGAGGCAGGAGGCGAAGCGGTCGAACGGGTCGCGCCGGATGAACAGCGCCAGCCGCTGCCGCTCCTGCAGGTGCAGGATGCCGAGCGCGGTGTCGTACAGCTCGTCGACGCTGGCCTGGAACAGCTCGTCGCGCGGGTAGGTCTCCAGGATGTTGAGCAGCGCCTTGCCGTCGTGGCTCCGGGGATCGAAGCCGGCGCGCTCGACCACCGCGGCGACCTTGCGGCGCACGAAGGGGATGTCGCGCGGGGAGCGGTTGTAGGCGGCCGAGGTGAACAGCCCGACCACCATCCGCTCGCCGACGATCCGGCCCTCGGCGTCGAAGCGCTTCAGCAGCACCACGTCCATGTGCACCGGCCGGTGCACGGAGGAGCGCGTGTTGGCCTTGGTGACCATCAGCGCGCGGGGGGCGCGCAGGAACTCCCGCACGTCCGGCGCCAGCGACTGGTAGTGGCGCAGGCCCTCGAACACCGTCACGTCGTCGTCGCGCAGGATGCCCAGCCCGCTGTCGGGGCGCTGGTTCAGCAGCGGCTCGCCGCCCTCCGGGCGCGGCTCGAACCGGTACTCGCGGTAGCCCAGGTAGGTGAAGTGGTCGGCGTCCACCCAGCGCAGGAACGCCTCGGCCTCCGCCACCTCGTCGGCGGGCAGGGCGGCGGCGGCGGCCTGGACCTCGCCCAGCGCCTCGTGCACCTCCGCGCGCATGGCGCGCCAGTCGGCGACGGCGGCGCGCACCGCGCCCAGCACCCGCTCCAGCCCCGCGCGCACCCGCTCCAGCGCCGCCGCGTCGGAGCGCGCGTCGACCTCCACGTGCATGAAGGATTCCGGGCTGGCGCCGTCCGGCGCGGCTTCCGGTTCATGGAGGTCGGTGATGCGGCCCTCGGCGTCGCGCGCCACCCGCACCACGGGGTGGATGACGAGGTGCACGGTGAGGCCCTGGCGGTTCAGCTCGGCGGCCACCGAATCGACCAGGAACGGCATGTCGTCGTTGACGATCTCCACCACCGTGCGCGGCGACTGCCAGCCGTGCTCCTCGATGCGCGGGTTGTAGACGCGCACGGCCGCGCGGCCCGGCGCGCGCCGCTGGCCCCACTGCCACATGGCGATGGCGGCGCCGTACAGCTGGTCGGCGGGGGCCTGGACGATGTCGTCCGGCGGCACGTTGGCATAGAACTGCCGCACGAACCGCTCCGCCAGATCCACCCGGCTGCGGTCGAGACGCCCGCGCACCTGGCGGACCACCTCCTCGGTCAGCTCGTCCTTGAGCTGCTCGGCACGGAGCGCCATGGCCTGTCCTCCCCAAGCTTTTATCGTTCCCTTGAGGGTAGCCGATCCCCGGCGCCTGACAAGCGCCCGGGCGCTCTATCCGCCATGCGCCGGACCAGCGCCGCGACCCTGGCGGTTCGGCATGCTCTCGTATTACGTGATGATGCTGCTAAAATTGAACGGATGACGATACAAAAGCAGGATGGTCCCGATCCGTAATCACCCGCGACGCCCAACGGCCGCGGGCGCATAGTCGGCGCATGGACCGCCACCACCACACGCATCGCTCCCGCTACCAAGCCGTCATCAGCGAGGACGGGATGGCGTGGGACGTGATCGACTCGAGCAGCCAGGAGGTCATCCGGCTGAACGACCTGCCCCAGACGGGGCTGTCGGAGACCGTCGCGGTGCAGATCGCCAGGGTCCTCAACGCCATCGTCCGCATCCCGCCGCACCGGTGGCATTGAGCGGTTTGGCCCTTGCGTCCGGCCGGGTTCCGATGATAGGATTTTAGTCCCGGTCCGGGTGGCCGGTCGGCCGGCCGGCCAGTTTGGGCGGTGCGAACGAAACACCCTCCGCACAGTGTTTCATGGTGTTCCACGGTGTTTCATCCGCCCCCGCACCTCCCCGACGTCCGTGGCCGTGGCTTCGCCGCGCGCAGCGCCCTGTCCGACGCCGTCCGCTGGCTGGAGCCCCGCGCCGTCCCGCTGCCCGCCGAGGCGGTGCCCTTGGCCGAGGCCGCCGGCCGGGCGCTGGCGGCGGACGTTGCCGCCCCTGCCGACCTGCCGCCCGCCGACCGCGCCGCCCGCGACGGCATGGCGGTGGCGGCCGAGGCGACGCTCGGCGCCGGCGGCTACAACCCGATCCTGCTGATGGGGGCCCAAGCGGTGCCGGTCTCCTCCGGCCAGCCGCTGCCGCCGGGCACCGACGCCGTGCTGCCGGTCGAGGCGACGCAGGCCTCGCCGCTCGGCGTCGAAGCGCTGGACGCGCTGCCCGCCGGCAGCGGAGTCGAGCGCCGGGGCGAGCAGGCGCGGGCCGGCGCCGTGCTGCTGCCCGCCGGACGGGTGCTGCGCCCGCAGGACGTCGGCCTCTTGGCCGGGCTCGGGATGGAGCCGGTGGCGGTGGTGCGGCGCCCGCGCGTCCGCATCCTGCTGGCCGGCGGCCCGCGCGACGGGCGCGAGGCGGACGCGGCGCTGCTGTCGGCGCTGGTCCGGCGCGACGGCGGGGTGGCCGAGGTGCGCGGGCCGTTCGGCCGGGCAGAGCTTGCCGACGCGTTGCGCGCGCCCGGCGCCGATATCCTGCTGGTCTGCGGGCGCACCGGGCTGGGCGCCGACGACGAGGCGCCGCTGGCGCTCGCCGACGCCGGCACGCTGGCGCTGCACGGTCTGGCGCTGCGGCCCGGCGATTCGGCGGGACTGGGGCAGGTGGGCGACGTGCCGGTCGTGCTGCTGCCCGGCGAGCCGGTGGCCTGCGCGGCCGTCTACGACCTGCTGGCCGGCGCCGCCGTGCGCCGGCTGGGCGGCCGGCCGGCGGGCTTGCCCTACGCGGTCCGCCGCGTGCCGGCGGCGCGCAAGCTGGTTTCCGAGATCGGCTTTGCCGAGGTCTACCGCGTGCGCGTCACCGATGCCGGCGCCGAGCCGGTGGCGTCGGCCGCCGTGCCCGGTCTGGCGGCGCTGGCGCGGGCCGACGGCTTCGTGCTGATCCCCGCGGAAAGCGAGGGCATGCCGGAAGGCGCCGAGGTCGCCGTGTGGATGTACGACGCCCCGGCCGAGGCGCTATGATGGCGAGAACACAGGGGATTGACTGAGGGTGGAAAGCCCCTCCCCCGCGAGGGGGAGGGGCTTCATCGGAGGAAGCAGAGTGTCCAACGAGGACGTCCGGCAGTTCGTGCAGCAGGCGGCGCGCCAGCAGCAGTTTCTCAAGGTGGCGGGCCGCGACGAGGCGTGGGAGCGCTGGCGCGCCGCGCTCGACCTGACGCCGCGGGGCGAGGAGCGGGTGCCGCTCGCGGCCGCCCGCGGCCGGGTGCTGGCGCGCGACGTGGTGGCCGGCGTGGACGTGCCGGGCTTCGACCGGTCGAGCGTGGACGGCTTCGCCGTGCGCGCCGCCGACACCGCCGGGGCCAGCGAGCACGCCCCGGTGCTGCTGACCCTGAACGGCGAGGTGCTGTCGGCCGGGGCGCAGCCGCGCGCCGAAGTGACCCCCGGCACCGCCACCGTGATCGCCACGGGCGGTATGCTGCCACGCGGCGCCGACGCCGTGGTGATGGTCGAGCACACCGAGACCCACGCCGGGGGCGGCGCCCTCACGGTGGAGGTCCGCAAGGCTGCGGTGCCCGGCGGCTTCGTGGCCGCCGCCGGCTCCGACATCGGCCGCGGCGAGACGGTGCTGCGCCGCGGGCAGACGCTCAGCTCGCGCGAGATCGGCGTGCTGGCCGCCATCGGCTTGGCCGAGGTGGACGTGCTGCGCCGGCCGCGCGTGGCGATCCTCTCCACCGGCGACGAGATCGTGGCGCCCGGCCAGCCGATCCGCCCCGGCGCGGTGTACGATTCCAACGCCGCCATCCTCGCCGCGGCGGTCGAGGAGCTGGGCGGCGAGCCGGTCCGCCTCGGCGTCAGCCCGGACGACGAGGCGACGCTGGAACGCCTCGTGGCGCAGGGGCTCGCGTGCGACGCGCTGGTGCTTTCCGGCGGCACGTCCAAGGGGGCGGGCGACCTGTCCTACCGCATCGTCAGCCGCCTGGACGATCCCGGCGTGCTGGTGCACGGCGTGGCGCTGAAGCCCGGCAAGCCGCTGTGCCTCGCCGCCACCAAAGGCAAGCCGGTGGTGATCCTGCCGGGCTTCCCGACCTCCGCCGTCTTCACCTTCCACGAGTTCGTGGCGCCGGTGATCCGCGCGCTCGCCGGCCTGCCCGAGGCGGCGAAGGAAAGCGTGGTGGCGACGCTGCCGATGCGCGTCGGGTCCGAGCGCGGGCGCATGGAGTTCGTCATGGTCTCCCTGGTGCAGGGGGACGAGGGGCTGGCGGCGTACCCGCTGTCGAAGGGCTCCGGCTCGGTCACCGCGTTCAGCGCCGCGGACGGCTTCGTCGCCATCGGCGAGCACGCCGAGGCGGTGGAGGCCGGCACGCCGATGTCCGTCCACCTCATCGGCGGCAACCGGCTGGCCGACCTGACGGTGATCGGCAGCCACTGCGTCGGCCTCGACGCCGTCGTCGGCCGGCTGATCGTCGAGGGGCTGACGGTCAAGGCGCTCAACGTCGGCAGCATGGGCGGCCTCACCGCGGCCAAGCGCGGCGAGTGCGATGTCGCAGCCGTCCACCTGATGGACCCGGCGAGCGGCGTCTACAACCGCCCCTTCCTGACGCCGGAGCTGGAGCTGGTCCCCGGCTACCGCCGCCTGCAGGGCGTGCTCTTCCGCCCCGGCGACGCGCGGTTCGAGGGCAGGGCGGGGGCCGAGGCGATTGCCGCCGCGGCGGCCGACGCCGGCTGCCTGATGGTCAACCGCAACGCCGGCAGCGGCACGCGCATCCTCACCGACCGCCTGCTGGGCGGAGCGAAGCCGGCGGGCTACTGGACGCAGGCGAAGTCGCACAACGCGGTCGCCGTGGCGGTGGCGCAGGGCCGCGCCGACTGGGGCGTCGCCATCGAGAGCGTGGCGCGCCTGTACGGCCTGGGCTTCCTGCCGCTGCAGGAGGAGCACTACGACTTCCTCATCCCGCGGGCACGGCTGGAGCGCGCGCCGGTGAAGCGCTTCCTGGCGGCGCTGGAGGATGCGGAGGTGAGGGCGGTGCTGGAGGGGCTGGGATTCGGGCGGTGAGGTGCGTGCGTTGAGCCCCCACCCCATCCCTCCCCCACTTCGCGGGGGAGGGGGCAGAGCGGCGGAGTTCCCTCCCCTGCGAAGCGGGGGAGGGTCAGGGTGGGGGCAAAACCTCTGCTACGGCTCCTTCGCCACCACGTCCGGCTTCTTCTCCTCCGGCAGCGGGATGAACTCCGTCTCGCCGGGCACCGCGTCGAACCGCCCGGCCTTCCAGTCGGCCTTGGCCGCCTCGATACGGTCCTTGGAGCTGGAGACGAAGTTCCACCAGATGTGCCGCGGCCCGTCCATCGGCTCGCCGCCCAGGACCAGCACCCGCGCCGCCGTCTCCGCCTCCACCGTGATGGCGTCGCCCGGCCGCAGCACCAGCAGCTGCCCGGCCTCGAAGCGGTCGCCGTTGATGATCACCGCGCCGGCGGCGACGTACAGCGCGCGCTCCTCCACCTCCGCCGGGACCGGCAGGCGGGCGCCGGGGTTCAGCTGGGCGTCCACGTACAGCGTCTCGGTGAAGGTCTTCAGCGGCGAGCGCTCGCCGAAGGCCGCCCCGGCGATGACCCGCACCCGCTTGCCTTCGCCCTCCAGGACCGGCAGCGCCTCGGCGGGCAGATGGACGAAGCCCGGGTCGGCCTCCTCGTGCGTCTTGGGTAGGGCCATCCACGACTGGATGCCGAACACCCGCTGCCCGGAGCGCCGGGTCTCGTCGGAGCTGCGCTCGGAATGGGCGATGCCGCGCCCCGCCGTCATCCAGTTCACCGCCCCCGGCCGGATCGCCTGGACCGAGCCGACGCTGTCGCGGTGCAGGATCTCGCCCTCGAACAGGTACGTCACCGTGGCCAGCCCGATGTGCGGGTGCGGCCGGACGTCGAGCCCCTGGCCGGGCGGCAGCTCGCCCGGGCCCATCTGGTCCCAGAAGATGAAGGGCCCCACCATGCGCCGCTGCGCCGAGGGCAGGGCGCGCCGCACCTCGAACCCGCCGATGTCGTGCGTGCGCGGCACCACCACCGTCTCCAGCCACTCCCGCGGACCGTCCATGACCTGCCTCCCTGGTTTGCCAAGGGAAAGGTGGGGCGGACGCGGCGGACGGCCAGTCGGTCAGCGCTCCGCCCGGTCCGCCTCGAACAGCGATTGCAGCTCCAGCGCGGCGTCGCGCGAGGTCTGGATCAGCCGCTGCTCGTCGTGGTGCACGGCGTGCTGGCGCTTCAGCGTGCGCTCGTCGTGGGCACGGAAGGTGTCGAGCGTCTGGTGCGCCTCCTCCGCGTCCACGCCCATGGCGGTGAGCACCCGTTCGGTCAGCTCCAGGCTGGACAGGAAGGTCTCGCGCACGATGATCGTGATGCCACGGTCCATCAGCAGGTGGGCGTGGCGGCGGTTGCGGGCGCGGGCGGCGATGGTCAGGTGCGGGAACAGGCGCTGCGCCATGTCCACCACGGTCAGGTTCTGCTCCATGTCCTCCAGCGCCACCACCAGCACCTTGGCGTTGTCGGCGCCGGCGGCGCGCAGCAGCTCGGGCCGCGTCGGGTCGCCGTAGAACACCTTGTTGCCGAAACGGCGGACGAAATCGACCTGGGCGGCGCTGTGCTCCAGCGCGGTGAAGGGGATGCGCTTCAGGCGCAGCACGCGGCCGACGATCTGCCCGACCCGGCCGAAGCCGCAGATGATCACGGGTGCGGCGTCCTCCGCCGGGATCGTGTCGAAGGCGCGCGCCGGCTTGCCGCCCAGGCGCGGGACCAGCCAGCGCTCGGCCGCCGCGAACAGGAACGGCGTCATGATCATCGACAGCGTCACCACCAGCATGGCGGTGTTGGCCGCCTGCTGCCCCATGACCCGCTCGCCCACCGCCTGGGCGAACAGGACGAAGCCGAACTCGCCGCCCTGCGCCAGCACCGCGGCCATGCGCACGGCGCCGCGCGGCGTGTTGCCGGCGAAGCGGGCGAGGCCGAAGACCACCGCCGCCTTCACCGCCACCAGCCCGAGCGTCAGCGCCAGCATCCGCCCCGGCGACGCGGCGAAGCCCGCCACGTCGGCCGACACCCCCACCGACACGAAGAACAGGCCGAGCAGCAGGCCCTCGAACGGCTCGACGTCGGCCTTCACCTCGTGCCGGTACTCCGAGTCCGACAGCAGCACGCCGGCCATGAAGGCGCCCAGCGACATCGACAGCCCGGCCGCCTCCACCAGGGCGCCGGTGCCCAGCACGATCAGCAGCGCGGTGGCGGTGAAGATCTCCGGCGTCTTGGCGGCGTCCACCAGCCGGAAGACCGGCCGCACCAGCAGCCGGCCGCCGACCAGCACCAGCGCGATGGCGCCCGCCGCCTTGGCCACCGCCAGCCACGCGCCCTCGCCGGTGGGCACCGCCCCGCCGCCGTCGCCCAGCAGCGGCAGCAGCGCCACCAGCGGGATCACGGCCAAGTCCTGGAACAGCAGGATGGAGAAGCTGTCGCGCCCGGCGTGCGAGGACAGCAGGTCGCGCTCGGCCAGCAGCGGCAGGACGATGGCGGTGGACGACAGCGCCAGCCCGGCGCCCAGCGCCGCCGCGGCACTCGCCGGCAGCCCCAGCGCCAGCGCCGCCCCGCCCAGCACGGCGGCGGTCAGCACCACCTGCCCGCCGCCCAGCGCGAACACCGACTTGCGCATCACCCACAGCCGCTGCGGCCGCAGCTCCAGCCCGATCAGGAACAGCAGCATGACGACGCCCAGCTCGGAGACGTGCGCCATGCTCTCCACGTCGGTGATCAGGCCCAGCCCGCTCGGCCCGATGGCGAGCCCCGCCGCGAGGTATCCCAGCGGGCTGCCGAAGCCCATCCGCTTGGCCAGCGGCACCGCCAGGACCGCGGCGGCGAGCAGCACGATGGCCGTGTGGAGAATCGGCATGCGGGAAGGCTCCATCCTGAACGTGGGCGTTACAGCGGAGACATCGTGCGGAAACACGGGCCGGCTAGTCTCAGCCTTCCGCCGATCGCGAGCACCTGCAATGCGCAACCTGAGCCGGGCGGTTTTCGACGACGCCATCGAGATGACGCTGCGCAGCCACCGGCTGAGCGACGCGCAGAAGGCCGACCTGCTGGCGCGGCTGCGCGAGGTCCGCGACGGCTTCTGCGACAAGGGAGCGAATTGCGATTGCTGTCCGACGCGTTGCGCCTGCGAGGAGCTTGTGCGCCGCATCTTCGCCGGGGAGCCGGACCGTCTGGCCGGCTGAGCGGCCGACCACGCTGCGCCCGGCGTGCGCCGGGCGCCGATAAGCGGTCAGCCCTTGTTGCAGCCGCAGCCGCAGCTGCGCCCTTCCTGCACCTGCACGCGGACCTCGCCGCGGGCGTAGGCCATCACGAGGTCGAGCGGCAGGCCGATCGCCTCGGCGGCGTCGCCCAGCGTCACCTCGCCGGGCAGGCCGGCGCCGGGGCCGAAGACCGGGTGCAGTGTCATCAGGCGCGCGATGGCCTGCGGATCCTGCTTGGTCACGGTGTCCAGGCGGGTGGCGGGGGCGAACTCGATGCTCATGGATGTCCTCTCCGGCGAAACGGGGCCGGCCGTTCTTGCACCGGTGGGAGCCCACCGGCGTTGATCCGCATCAAATTGTTCGATCGGGGAAAATGCCATCTCCCCCGGGAGGGGGAGAATGGCGCGAGTGACGGGACTTGAACCCGCGGCCTCCGGCGTGACAGGCCGGCGCTCTAACCAACTGAGCTACACCCGCGCTGGCTCCGGCGGTAGGATTCGAACCTACGACCAACGGATTAACAGTCCGCTGCGCTACCGCTGCGCCACGCCGGAAGAGAGCGCGCTTATACGGGCGGGCCGCGGGGTTGGCAAGGGGAAATTTCAGAAAAATGCACGGCCGCCCCCGCGAGCCGCCTCAGGGGCCGGAAAGCGGAGCGGATTGATCGGTTGTTAACCTTGTTTCCCTACCGTAAGCCGCTCGCGCGCCCCTTTCGGGAAGTGACCGGCCGATGAAGATCCTGTTCGTCAACCCCAGCCTGCGCCCGAAGGCGCCGCACCGCTATCTGCCGGTGGGGCTCGGCTACGTCGTCACGGCGGTCAAGCTGGCGGGATTCTCGTTCGACATCCTGGACATCGACGCGGCGGACCACACCGACGACCAGGTCGAGGCGGCGCTGATGCGCGGGCGCTACGACGTGATCGCCGTCGGCTCGATCGTCACGCATTACCGCTGGGTGCACTGGCTGATCCACACCGCCAAGCGGCACAACCCCGGCGCCACGGTGATCGTCGGCAACTCGGTGGGCTCCTCGATACCGGAGATCCTGTTCCACGCCACGCCGGTGGACGTGGTGGTGCTGGGCGAGGGCGACATCACCACCGTCGAGGTGCTGGAGGCGCTGCGCGACGGCCGGCCGCTCGGCGCGATGGCGGAGCCGCCGACCCCGGTGCCGCACGACAACGGGCCGTACCCGGCCTGCCTGAAGGGCGTCGGCGTCCCCGGCATCGTCTTCCGCGATCCACAGGGCCGCATCCTGCACAACGGCCGCCGCGCCGCCGTCAAGGCGGTGGACGACCTGCCCTGGCCGGACTGGGACCTGTTCGACGTCGAGACCTACCTGCGCCGCGCCCGCGGCACGGTGCACGAGACGGTCAACCGCTACCCGCTCGAAGAGGCGCGGGTGATGCCGGTGAACACGGCGCGCGGCTGCGTCTTCAAGTGCACGTTCTGCCACTACGTCTTCTGGCACGACCCGTACCGCCACCGCAGCGCCGATTCGGTGATCGCCGAGATCCGGCACCTCAACAAGAAGTACGGCGCCAACTACATCAACTTCTGGGACGAGCTGTCCTTCCACAAGCTGGCGCCGGCGGAGAAGTTCCTCGACGCGCTGGACGCCGCCGACCTCGGCATCCACTACACCGCCGCGGTGCGCTCCGACCTGCTGGGCCAACCCGACACGCCGTACGAGGACCGCCTGCGCGTGGCGAAGAAGTTCGCCAGGACGGGCTGCGTGTCGCTGGGCTTCTCGCTGGAATCCGGCAACGACGAGATCCTCGAGGCGATGAACAAGCGGGTCAACGCCGCCTATTTCCGCGAACAGGTGCGCGTGCTGCGCGAGGCGGGGGTGGTGTGCTCGACCAGCGTGGTGGTCGGCTACCCGCAGGAGACGCCGGAGACGCTGGCCGACACCTTCCGCATGTGCGAGGAGACCAAGGTGTACCCCAGCGTCGGGTACCTGCTGCCGCTGCCCGCCACCGGCATGTGGAAGCACGCGCTGGAGAACGGCCACATCACCGACCCGCACCAGTTCTTGATCGACGTGACCGAGCGCCAGGATCTGGTGATGAACATGACCAGCATGGCGGACGACCAGTTCCAGGGCGAGGTGAAGCAGGGCCTCAGCCACCTCAACGAGGTGCTGAACTGCCAGCTGGACGAGAGCACGCTGATCCGCACCGGCGGCTACCAGAAGCACGGCCGCAACCAGAAGGCCGAGGTCTTCCGCCAGCGCAACGCCGCCGACACGCTGAACTTCGCCAACATGACCGGCGCGGTCTGACGCCCGTCACCGCTTCAGCCGCGCCTCGATCCGCGCGGCGACCTCGCCGACGACGCCCTCCGGCCAGAAGCGGCCCGGCGCCGGGGCGACCGGCTCCAGGGCCGGTCCCACGGGGTCGCGCCCGTCGGACGGCGCCACGAAGTACGGCGTCTTCGTCAGGACCAGGGTGGGGATGCCCAGGCCGGCCGATATCCGGGCGATGGAGGTCAGCGCGGTGACCACCAGGTCCATGTTCGCCAGCGCCGCGGCGGTCCCGTCGATGTCGTCCCAGAGGTCGAGGTCCGGGAACCGGGTGACCGCGAGGCCCACCGACCGCGGGGCCTGCGCGATGTCGCCGTCGACATCGCCGTGCTGGAAGCAGCAGGCGTGCACCGGCCCGTCCGCGGCCCGCAAGAGGGCCTCGAAGATCGGCCGCCACGTGTCGAGCGGCAGGTACTCCGGCGAACGCTCCCGGCCGAAGAGCGGCGAGCGCCAGCAGATGCCGACGCGCAGCCCCGGCCCCAGCGCGTCCAGGCGCGTCCGCCACCGGTCGACCAGGGCCGGGTCGGGCGTGAGCGCCGGCGCCGCCGGCTGGCCGGACACCGTGTCCCAGAGGAATTGCGGCAGGCTGCCGGCCTCGATGTAGCGGTCGGCGCCGTCCGGCCCGGTCCGGCTCTCGCCGACCGCGTGCCAGATTCCCTCGCGCCGCTCGATCTGCAGAGGCAGGACGGTCGCCTGGGGAAGGCTGCGCCTGACCAGCGGGACCAGCTTGGGCGCCACCTCCAGCGTCACGCGGCCGGCCTGCGCGGCGGCCTCGCGGACGAAGGGCAGCAGCCAGAGCTGGTCGCCGATGCCCTGCTCGCCGCAGACGAAGAGGTGCCGGCCGGCCAGCGGTTCCCCCCGCCAGCGCGGGCAGGCGACGGCGCGGACGACGTGGTTCCGGCCGTCGGGGTGCAGGCGCCCCTCGTAGTGCGCCCAGCCCTCGGCGAACCGCCCGAGCGACAGCAGCGACCGGGCGAGGTTGTAGCGGAGCGACGTGTCGTCCGGCACCAGCGCGATGGCCCGGCGCAGCAGCGCCACCGCGCGCTCGTGCTCGTCGGTGCCGACGGCGTCGATGGCCAGCGCCTCGGCGAAGTTGACGTAGCTGGCCGGCTGGTCCGGCTCCAGCGCGATGGCGCGGGCGTAGGCCCGCTTGCCCAGGTACGGGCTGCCGGCGAGGAAGGCGGCGTTGCCCAGGCCGGCCCAGGACGAGGCCACCTCCCGATGGCGCGCGAGGATGTCGCGGAAGGCGACCACTGCGTCCGGCGCGCGGCCGACGCCGGCCACGTCGAACAGGAACCCGGGATCGTCGCCCTTGGCGGGAAGCGCCGCCTGGAACGCGTCGAGCGCCCCCCGGAGGTCGCCCTCGCCGCAGCGTCGGCGCCCCAGCGCGACCAGCTCGTCGGCCGTCCCGGAGGAACCGGTGGATGCTCCGCCTTCGTTCTGCACTGCGGCCTCCTCCAGTGGAACGCCAAAGGGCCCGGCGATCACTCGCCGAGCCCTTTGAATTTGGTGGAGCCAAGGAGGATCGAACTCCTGACCTCTACAATGCCATTGTAGCGCTCTCCCAGCTGAGCTATGGCCCCGAAACCCTGGGTGGCAGCCCTGCTTCCGTTGGAAACCGGCGGCCTCGGTGGAGCGGGATATTCGTCAGGTCGGGGTCCCATTGCAAGGGGAAAATCTTCCCCGACCTCACTTTTTTCCCGCCGCCGGGATTACCGCTCCTCCTCGTCCTCGCCCTCGACGTCGACGACCTCGTCCATGTCGTCCTCGCCCAGTTCGGAGGTGTCCTCGATGAGGACGTCGTCCTCGTCCTCGGCCACCTCGTCGGCGTCCTCCTCGATGTCCTCGACGGCGACCTCGTCCTCGACCTCCTCGAGATCCGCGACGTCCTCGTCCTCGCGCTCGACTTCCGCCTCGTCCTCATCGACCCCCGCCGGCACCTTCTTCGGCGGCGCGTCGTCCACCGGCGCCGGCCGCGCGCGGCGCGACTTCAGCAGCGCTTCGGGATCGAACGTCGTGCCGCACGACGGGCACACGGGCGGGTCCTTGCGCAGGTCGTAATAGCGCGCGCCGCAGTTCGGGCAGATGCGCTTGATGCCCCATTCCGGCTTCGCCACGCCAAATCCTCCGCTTTCTCATGAAATCCGGTTAAGGGCGGCCCTTTGCCATGGCAGCGCCCCGTTGTCAAAAAAAAGTTCAACCACCAACCGCGGCTGCGCGCAACCCCTTCCGAGGGCCGCGGGGCACGCGTAAGCTCGATACCCAATGGCGGCCAGAGACACCGCCCGCCGGCCGAAGGCCGGACCGACACACCAACCGGCCGAAGGCCGGGCGACACATATGATGGGAATGGGAGGGTTCGTGAAGTCCCAATTCGCTCCCGGCTGGCGAGTTCTCGCCGGCGCCGGCCTCGTCGCGCTGCTGCCGCTGTCGGCCGTCGCGCAGACCACCACCACGGCCCCGGCCGCCGGAATGCAGGCGCCGGAAGGCGCCACCGGCCGCACGGCGCGCACGCTGGGCACCGCCACCAAGTACATGGCCGCCGCCGCCAACCCGCTGGCCGCCGAGGCCGGGCGCGAGATCCTGCGCGCCGGCGGCAACGCGGTGGACGCCGCCATCGCCACCCAACTGGTGCTGGGGCTGGTCGAGCCGCAGAGCTCCGGCATCGGCGGCGGCGCCTTCCTCGTCTTCTACGACGGCAAGGCGAAGAAGCTCACCACCTACGACGGCCGCGAGACCGCCCCGGCGGCGACCAAGCCTGAGCGCTTCATGGGCGCCGACGGCAAGCCGATGCCGTTCTACGACGCGGTGGTCGGCGGCCGGTCGGTCGGCGTGCCCGGCACCGTCAGGCTGCTGGAGACCGTCCACAAGGCGCACGGCAAGCTGCCCTGGCCGCGCCTGTTCGAGCGCGCGGTGCGGCTCGCCTCCGAGGGCTTCACGGTGAGCCCGCGCCTGAGCGGCCTGCTCGGGCAGGAGAAGTATCTGGCGAAGAACGACCCGAAGGCCGCCGCCTACTTCTACCAGCCGGACGGCACCCCGAAGCCGGTCGGCTTCCTGCTGAGGAACCCGGAGTACGCGGCCACCCTCCAGGCGATCGCCGAGAAGGGGGCGAGTGCCTTCTACGAGGGGTCGGTCGCCGCCGAGATCGTCCGGACCGTGACCGGCCACGCCACCAACCCCGGCGACATGACCGAGGCCGACCTCAAGGCCTATCAGGTCAAGGAGCGCCCGGCGGTGTGCGGCGCCTACCGCGCCTACACCATCTGCGGCATGGGCCCGCCCAGCTCCGGCGCGGTGGCGGTGCAGCAGATCCTGGGCGCGCTGGAGCCGGTCGACATGGCGGCGCTCAAGACCAACCCGGTCGAGGCGGTGCACCGGTTCTCCGAGGCCGGGCGGCTGGCCTTCGCCGACCGCGGCCAGTACCTCGGCGACCCGGACTTCGTGAAGGTGCCGGTGAAGGGCCTGATCGACCCCGGCTACATCCAGAGCCGGGCCAAGCTGATCGACCCGGCCAAGTCCATGGGCAAGGCCACCCCCGGCGACCCGCCGTTCCAGCAGGGCGCGCGGATGGGCGCGTCGGACGGCATCGAGAAGGGCACCAGCCACATCGCCATCATCGACTCGGACGGCAACGCCGTCTCGATGACCACCACCATCGAGGACCAGTTCGGCGCCCGGCTGATGACCCGCGGCTTCCTGCTGAACAACGAGCTGACCGACTTCGCGCTCAACCCCGTGGAGAACGGCCAGCCGGTCGCCAACCGCATCGAGCCCGGCAAGCGGCCGCGCAGCTCGATGGCGCCGACCATCGTGTTCAAGGACGGCCAGCTCTACGCCGTGGTCGGCTCGCCCGGCGGCAGCGCGATCATCAACTACGTCGCCAAGACGCTGGTGGCGCTGCTCGACTGGGGCATGGACCCGCAGGAGGCGGTTGACCTCGCCAACTTCGGCAGCCGCAACGGCCCGACCGAGTTGGAGAAGGGCACCGAGGCCGAGGCCTGGGCTCCCGCGCTGGAGGCCAAGGGGCACCCGGTGAAGGTGCTGGAGCTGACCTCCGGTACCCAGGCGATCCTGGTGACCCCCGCCGGGCTGACCGGCGGTGCCGACAGCCGCCGCGAAGGCGTGGCGATCGGGGATTGATCTCCAGGCTTCCTCCCCCGGCGGGGCTGGGGGAGGGCCTTTCAGGGCGGCAAGCCGTCGTTCGACTCGATGAAGACCACCACCGCCGCGCCGTTCTGAACCACGACGTCGGCGTAGCAGGCGTGGCCGTCCAGTGTCTTGCGCCAGCGGCTGGGAGCCCCGAGGAACTCGAACCCCTGCTCGGCCAGGTAGCGCTCCGCCTCGTGGCGGGAGGGGAAGCGACGCGTCCGCATGGGCTCCTCCCGCTCGGATCGTTCGATGCGCGTATTTTAGCATCATGTTGTAGGACGCCGGTTGAGCAAGATGGTTACGGCCTTACGCCACCGGGGGCACTCCGCCGGGCCTCGCATCGTCCGAACGGCTGTGCTAGGAACTCCGGCCAAACCCGCTCCGACCCTGATTTCGGCCAAGGACCCAGACCCATGCAGGCGAAGCCGCTGCGCTCCTCGTCCGCCGGCGCCCTCACCGGCACCGTGCGCGTGCCCGGCGACAAGTCGATCTCGCACCGCGCGCTGATGTTCGGCGCCCTCGCCATCGGCGAGACGGTGGTGCACGGCCTGCTGGAGGGCGAGGACGTGCTGCACACCGCCGCCGCCATGCGCGCGCTGGGCGCCCAGGCCGAGCGCGGCGCCGACAACGTCTGGCGGGTGCGCGGCGTCGGCGTCGGCGGCCTGCACGAAGCCGCGCAGGTGCTCGACATGGGGAACAGCGGCACCGCGGCGCGGCTGCTGATCGGCCTCGTGGCCGGGCACCCGATCACCAGCTTCTTCACCGGCGACGCCTCGCTGAACAAGCGGCCCATGGCCCGCGTCATCACGCCGCTGGAGCAGATGGGCGCCTCCTTCGTCAGCCGCGCCGGCGGCCGGCTGCCGCTGGCCGTCATCGGCCGCGACGATCTCGTGCCGGTCACCTACCGCCTGCCGGTGCCCTCGGCGCAGGTGAAGTCGGCGGTGCTGCTGGCCGGGCTCAACACCGCCGGCGTCACCACGGTGATCGAGGCGGAGCCGACCCGCGACCATTCCGAGCTGATGCTGCGCCACTTCGGCGCCACCGTGACCACCGAGGAGACGGAGGACGGCGCGCTCGCCGTCTCCATCACCGGCCAGCCGGAGCTGACCGGGCGCGAGATCTTCGTGCCGGCCGACCCCAGCTCGGCCGCGTTCCCGGCGGTGGCGGCGCTGCTGCGCCCCGGATCCGAGGTGCTGCTGCGGGACGTCGGCATGAACCCGCGCCGCACCGGGCTGTACGACACGCTGGTGGAGATGGGCGCCGACATCGGCTTCGAGAACCGCCGCGACCAGGCCGGCGAGCCGGTCGCCGACCTGCGGGTCAGGGGCGGCGCGCTGAAGGGCGTCGTGGTGCCGGCCGAGCGGGCGCCGTCGATGATCGACGAGTATCCGGTGCTGGCCGCCGCCGCCGCGTGCGCGCAGGGGACCACCGTCATGCTGGGCCTCAAGGAGCTGCGCGTGAAGGAGAGCGACCGCCTCGCCATGGTCGCCGAGGGCCTGACGAAGTGCGGCGTCAAGGTCGAGGTCGGCGCCGACGACAGCCTGACCGTGCACGGCACCGGCGCGCCGCCGCAGGGCGGGGCGACCGTCGCCACCGCCATGGACCACCGCATCGCCATGAGCTTCCTGGTGCTGGGCACCGCCACCAGGGAGCCGGTGCAGGTGGATGACGGCGCCTTCATCGAGACGAGCTTTCCGGGATTCGCGGACCTGATGAACGGGCTGGGCGCGAAGATCGAGCGGGTTTAGTCCTCCAACGACGCCCCCGCGTTCGGCCCCCATCCCAACCTTCCCCCACGGCGCGGGGGAAGGAGTCGATCCCCTCCCCCGCGGAGTGGGGGAGGGTTAGGGTGGGGGCTCAGCGCCAGCACGCAGACCGGCAACGCCGCAGCCCAACCAAAGAACGACCATGACCACGTCCACCATCATCGCCATCGACGGCCCCGCCGCCAGCGGCAAGGGCACGCTGTCCAAGCGCGTGGCCGAGGCGCTGGGCTTCGCCCACCTCGACACCGGGTCGCTGTACCGCGCGGTCGGCGTCGCCGTGCTGCGCGCCGGCAAGGACCCCGCCGACGCCCACTTCGCGGCGCAGACCGCCCGCGCGCTGCACCCCGAGGACGGCATCCTGAACGACCCCGAGCTGCGCTCCGACGAGGCCGCCGAGGCCGCGTCCAAGGTCGCCGTGGTGCCCGAGGTGCGCGCGGCGCTGCTCGACTTCCAGCGGACGTTCGCCGCCTCGCCGCCGGGCGGCCTGCCCGGCGCGGTGCTGGACGGGCGCGACATCGGCACCGTCGTATGCCCCGACGCCAGGGTGAAGCTGTTCGTTACCGCTTCGGTAGAGGTGCGGGCCGAGCGGCGACTCAAGGAGTTGCGGGATCGGGGGATTCCGGCTATATCCTCCGACGTCCTGGAGGACATGAAGGCTCGTGACGCGCGCGACAGTCAGAGGGCGGTTGCACCGCTCCGACCGGCTGGCGACGCTTTTGTGCTTGATACGTCCGCGCTGACCGCCGACCAGGCGTTCGACGCGGCCCTTGCCTTTATCGGCAGCAAGACCGGTCTCGGCCCCCTATCAGTGCTTGGGCGCTAGGGCGCGCGGGCGAGCCTCACGCCTTCCAGGGAAAACATCAACCCAAGTCGCCGGGCGTGGGGCCCGGCGCGGCGGACCGTTTCGGACCCGAACCCATTTTGCCGTGGGCCGGGGCTGGCGGACCGCTCTCTGCGCAACCTTAGGAGTTTCAATGGCACAAGCAATGGCCCACACCGGCGGCAAGGAAAGCTTCGCGGCGCTCCTGGAAGAGTCGCTGGGCACCTCCGAGTCCCTGGAGGGTACCGTCGTCAAGGGTCGCGTCATCGCGGTCGAGAACGACATGGTGACGATCGACGTCGGCCTGAAGTCGGAAGGGCGTGTTGCGCTCAAGGAATTCGCCGTCGCCGGGCAGGCGCCCGAGCTGAAGGCGGGTGACACCGTCGAGGTCTACCTGGAGCGCATGGAAGACAAGAACGGCGAAGCCGTCCTGTCCCGCGAGAAGGCGAAGCGCGAAGAGGCGTGGACCCAGCTCGAGAAGGCGTTCAACGACCAGCAGCGCGTCACCGGCGTGATCTTCGGCCGCGTCAAGGGCGGCTTCACGGTCGACCTGAACGGCGCCGTGGCGTTCCTGCCGGGCTCGCAGGTGGACATCCGTCCGGTCCGCGACATCAGCCCGCTGCTCGGCACGCCGCAGCCGTTCCAGATCCTGAAGATGGACCGCTCGCGCGGCAACATCGTCGTGTCGCGCCGCGCCGTGCTCGAAGAGAGCCGTGCGGAGGCCCGTTCGGAGCTGGTCGCCAACCTCAAGGAGGGCCAGGTCCTCCAGGGTGTCGTCAAGAACATCACCGACTACGGCGCGTTCGTGGATCTGGGTGGCGTCGACGGCCTGCTGCACGTCACCGACATCGCGTGGCGCCGCATCAACCACCCGTCCGAGGCCCTGCAGATCGGCCAGACCGTCACGGTCCAGGTCATCCGCTTCAACCCGGAGACCCAGCGCATCAGCCTCGGCATGAAGCAGCTCGAGGCCGATCCGTGGGAGGGCGTGGAAGCCAAGTACCCGGTCAGCGCCCGCTTCAAGGGCCGCGTGACCAACATCACGGACTACGGCGCCTTCGTGGAGCTGGAGCCGGGCATCGAGGGCCTGGTGCACGTGTCCGAGATGAGCTGGACCAAGAAGAACGTCCACCCGGGCAAGATCGTCTCCACCTCCCAGGAGGTCGAGGTGATGGTCCTGGACGTCGATCCGCAGAAGCGCCGCATCTCCCTGGGCCTCAAGCAGTGCCTGGACAACCCGTGGGAGACGTTCGTCGACAAGTACGGCCCCGGCACCGAGCTGGAAGGCGAGGTCAAGAACATCACCGAATTCGGTCTGTTCGTCGGCCTGCCGGGCGACATCGACGGCATGGTGCACATGTCCGACCTCGACTGGAACAAGTCGGGCGAGGAAGCCATCGCCGAGTTCAAGAAGGGCGACCGCGTCAAGGTCAAGGTGCTGGACGTTGACGTCGAGAAGGAGCGCATCTCCCTCGGCATCAAGCAGCTCGGCTCCGACCCGTTCGAGTCGGCCACGGCCGGCCTGAAGAAGGGCGAGGTCGTGACCTGCACCGTGACGCAGGTGACGGACGGCGGCATCGAGGTTTCGGTGGGCGAGGGCTTCACCGGCTTCATCCGCAAGTCGGACCTGGCCCGCGACCGCTCCGAGCAGCGCCCCGAGCGCTTCGCCGTGGGCGAGAAGGTCGATGCCAAGGTCACCCAGATCGAGCGCAGCTCCCGCCGCATTTCGCTGTCCATCAAGGCCCGCGAGATGGAGGAGGAGAAGCAGGCGATGGCCGAGTACGGGTCTTCCGACTCGGGCGCCTCGCTGGGCGACATCCTGGGCGCCGCTCTGAAGCGCAAGCAGCAGACCGGCGAGGAGTAATCCTCGACGCCTTCGGGTACGAAACGGGCCGCCGCGGGAAACCGCGGCGGCCTTTTTCGTTTTGCCCGCGGTGCTACGCCGCCCGCACGCCCATCAGGAACGCGTCCACCTCGTACTTCAGCGCCTCGGCCTGTTTCGTCAGGTCGCCGGCGGCGCTGCGCACCTCGTCGGCAGCGCTGCGGGTGGTCTCGGCGGCGTGGGTCAGCTCGCCGACGTCGCTCGTCACCTGGCGCAGGCCCAACGCGGCCTCCTGGACGTTGCGCGCCACCTCGGCGGTGGCGGCGCCCTGCTGGTCCACGGAGTCGGCGATGGCGGCGCTGATGGCGTTCACCTCGCCGATGGTGCCGACGATGGTGCGGATCGCCTCCACCGCGCTGGTGGTCGCCGTCTGCATGGCGGCGATCTGCTGGGCGATCTCGCCGGTGGCACGGGCGGTCTGGCTGGCCAGCGCCTTGACCTCGCCGGCCACCACCGCGAAGCCCTTGCCGGCCTCGCCGGCGCGGGCGGCCTCGATGGTGGCGTTCAGCGCCAGCAGGTTGGTCTGCTCGGCGATGTCCTGGATCAGCCCGACCACCTCGCCGATGCGCGCCGCGGCGTCGGACAGGCTGGCAACGGTGGTGTCGGTCTGCTGCGCGCGCTCGGCGGCGACGGCGACGATCTGGCCGGAGCGGCCGACCTGCGCGGCGATGCCGGCGATGGCCGAGGCGATCTCGTCGGTGGCGGCGGCGATGGTGTCGACGCTGCTGGAGCTTTGCGACGAGGCCGAGGCGGCGCTGGAGGCGCGCTGGCTGGTCTCGTCGGTGGTGCCGGCCAGCCGGACGGCGTTGCCGCGCAGCTGCGTCGCCGAGCTGGCGACCGACTCGACCACCGTCCTGACCGCGCTCTCGAACCGGTCGGCCAACTGCGCCATGGCGTCGCGGCGCTCGCGTTCGGCGCCTTCCCGCGCCGCGGCGGCGTCGGCCTGCAGGCGCACCATCTCCTCGGCGTTCCGCTTGAAGATTTCCGCGGCGCGGGCCAGGGCGCCGATCTCGTCGGTCTTCTCCACGCCCGGGATGACGGTGTCGCGGTCGCCGGCCGACAGGCGGGTCATGGCGGCGGTGATGCCGTTCAGCGGCCCGGTGATGCCGCGCCGGACCAGCGGCACCGCCACCAGCAGCACGCCCAGCACCGCCGCCCCGGCCATGCCGCCGAACACCCAGCGCGCCTGCGCGTGGAAGGCGGCGAGGTCGTCCACCACGGCGGCGATGCGTTCCGCCGTCAGGGCGGTCAGCGTCTCGACCTCGCGGTTCAGCGCCTGCCGGGTGGCGCGGTTGGCGTCGTTGTCGCCGAAGGCGCGGGCGGCCGCGGCGCCGTCCCGGCGGCCGAGTTCGACCAGCTCCGTGCGCATGGCGATGAACTGCCGGACGTTGCGCTCGGCGGCGGCGAAGCGGGCGTCCGCCTCCGTGCCGGCCAGCGCCTTCCACTCCGCCAGCAGGCGGTCGAGCGTGCCGAGGTTGGCCAGCAGCGGCTTGGCGAAGCTCTCCATGGTCGCCCGGCTGTCGGCGATGTAGACGCCGCGCGAGTCCATGACGATGGCCAGGATGGTGGCGTTGACGCGCTCGCCCACCTGGGCGGCCTGCGCCGCCGTCTGGATGCGGTAGACCTTCTCCTGGTAGAGCCCCAGCGCATGCCACGCCGTCAGCGCGATGGCCACCGCGATGGCGCACAGTGTCCCGACAAGCGCGTAGACCTTCGACCCCACCCCGAAACCGTGACCCCGGGCCATTGCCGCCTCCGGTTTTTATTGCAGCGCACAATTAGCCAGATGGACTGACCTATTTGCGCGTCAACGGCCGGGGGGCAAAATTCATCGGGGCGTCATGGTCGGGCACCCGCCGCGCGGCATACGCTTTTTCCGGAAAGCGCTTGTCTCCAAACGCCTTACCTTGACGCCGCCCGCGTCCCTTGGCACGCTTGCGTGCGCAACGTCGCGGGCCTACCCGTGCGCACATTCCGGGGGAAACCAGGGGCCATGACCAAGTCCGAGTTGATCCTGCGCCTCGCCGAGCGCAACCCGCACCTCTACCAGCGCGACATCGAGAAGATCGTCGGCACCATCTTCGACGAGATCGGCGATGCGCTGGCGCGCGGCGACCGGGTCGAGTTGCGCGGCTTCGGCGCCTTCTCGGTCAAGCGTCGCGACGCCCGCCAGGGGCGGAACCCGCGCACCGGCGAAGCCGTCGCCGTCGGCGAGAAGTACGTCCCCTTCTTCAAGACCGGAAAGCAACTGCGCGACCGCCTGAACACCGACGAATGACCAAAGTGTAAGGAACACCTGCCCGTGCGTTATCTCAGCTGGATCGTCACCCTGCCGATCGCCCTGTTCGCGGTCCTCTTCGCCATCTCCAACCGCGAACCGGTGGTCTTCGCGCTGTGGCCGACCCCCTTCACCCTGGAGGCCCCGATCTATCTGGCGACCCTGCTGGCGCTGCTGGTCGGCTTCGTCGGCGGCGGCTTCGTCGCCTGGGCTGCCCAGCACCGCAACCGCGCCCGCGCGCGGCGCGCCGAGGACCGCGTGTTCTACCTGGAGCGCGAACTGCAGGAGACGCAGACCCGCGCCGCCGCCGCCGAGAAGCGGGTGGCCGAGCTGTCGCAGCCGGTCTCCGGCCAGCCGCGCGCCACGCTGCCGGCCCCCGTCGGCAACGCTGCCCCGCAGGCACCGACGGTGCATTGAGGTGTTGAACCGGGAGTGGCGCCGCTTCGGCGGCGCGTCTTCCGGCTGACCAGGGGAGATCCCCATGCGCACCATCGGCGGCGCCGAGCTGAAGACCGTCCTGCACCACCGCATGCTGATCGAGCGGCTGCGGCAGGCGTTCCGCGCCGATGTCGAGGTGCCGCTGCGCCATCACCACACGGTGAAGACCTACGGCGAGACCGACGCCACGCTGCTGCTGATGCCGGCGTGGGAGGTCGGGCGGAGCATCGGCATCAAGATCGTCACCGTCTTCCCCGACAACGGCGCCAAGGACCTGCCGGCGGTGCAGGGCTCCTACCTGCTGCTCGACGGCAAGACGGGCATGCCGCAGGCGCTGATCGACGGCCCGGCGCTGACCAAGCGGCGCACCGCCGCCGCCTCGGCGCTCGCCGCCACCTATCTGGCGCGGCCGGACGCGGAGCGGCTGCTGGTGGTCGGCACCGGCGCGCTGGCGCCGGAGCTGATCGAGGCCTACACGGCGGTGCTGCCGATCAAGCACGTGCTGGTCTGGGGCCGCAACCCGGAGAAGGCGCAGAAGGTCGCCAACCGCTTCCACCGCCCCAAGTTCCGCATCCAGGCCACCGACGACCTGGAGGGCGCGGTCAAGGGCGCGCACGTCATCTCCTGCGCCACGCTGTCCAAGCAGCCGCTGATCCGGGGCGAATGGCTGCAGGAGGGGCAGCACCTCGACCTCATCGGCGGCTTCACGCCCGACATGCGCGAGGCCGACGACGACTGCGTCCGCCGCGCCCGCGTCTTCGTCGATACCCGCGAGGGCGCCTGCAAGGAGGCCGGCGACATCGTGCAGCCGCTGGCGTCCAGTGTGCTGACGCCCGACGACATCGCCGGCGACCTCTACGACCTGACGCGCGGCGAGCGCGCCGGGCGGCGCTTCTACGACCAGATCACCCTGTTCAAGTCGGTCGGCACCGCGCTGGAAGACCTCTGCGCCGCCCAGCTGGCGGTCGAGATGGTGCTGCACAACGACACGATTCGGTAGCGCCGCTGTTTTCCCTTCCGTCCTGGACGAGGAGGGACGCCATGGAACACGAGCACCACCACCGCACCGTCGTCGCGCTGTACCCCGACTTGACGCAGGCCAGCCGCGCGCTTGCTGACCTGGAGCAAAGCGGCATCGCCGACGCCTTCGCCATGTACGGCAACGCCACCACCAAGGCCGAAGCGGGGCTGGCCGGGTTGAACGACCTGGGTCCCAAGGGCACCTCCGCGCCCGCGGTGCTCTACGACACCGCCGCCAGCCGCATCGACGCGCTGACCGATGCCGGCATCCCCCGCGCCGAGGCCGAGGTGATGTCCGAGGCGGTGCGCCGTGGTGCCGTGCTGCTCGTCGGCCGGGTCGATGAGCCGCGGTGCCGGGATGTCGAGGATCGGCTGGATCGCCATGCGCCGGTGGACGTGGACGAGCGCGCCGGCCAGTACCGCGCCACGGGCTGGGCCGGCTACGACCCGGACGCCGCGGACTACGACGAGGCGCAGGTCGCCGAGGAGCGGGGCCGCTACGCCGGCGGGCTGGGGGCTGCGGCGTCGTCGCTGGGGGATCTCAACCGGCAGCCGCTGCCGGGCAGCCGCGTGGTGCGCGTGCGAACCTACGAGTGGACGCGGCGCTGAACGGTGCCGTGCATCACGCCCGCGGCACGATCTCCACCACGTCGCACAGCGTCGCGCCCTCCGGCGTCACGATGCGGTTCAGGCGGCCGTACAGCGGCGTGCCGAGGTCGACCGCGCCGTGCCCGGCGGCGACCGCGTCGGCCTCCAGGCGGAAGAAGGCCAGCGGCTCGGCGGCGAAGGCGATGCCGTGGTCGGCGAGCAGCCGGCCGAACGGCACGGCCGCGGCGCGCAGGGCGTCGTGCAGCGCCACGGGCAGGGCGGGCAGCGCCATGCGGATCACCGCCAGCTCCACCGGGGTGCCGTCGCCATCGCCGCCGAGGGTGTGCAGCACGCTGGCGCGGGTCAGGGTGTCGCCGTCCTCGGCGTCGGCCAGCCGGCGCACGCCGAGCGGGCCGCCCCAGTGCGCCTCCAGGCGCAGCGTCATGCTGCCCGTGTGGTCGAGCAGCGGGCGCACGGCGGCGGGCAGGGCGTCGGCCGGCACGATGGCGCAGGCCGGCGGCTCGCCGCCCAGGCGGTGCCACCAGGGGCCGAGCAGGGCGGCCAGCCGGGCCGCGGCGTCGTCGCCGCTTCGCATTCCGTCCGCCATCCGTTGCTCCGTCCCGTGCCCATCGTTCCGCGGCTTCTCCTAGAGGATGCGGCGCGGGGGTTCAAGTCCCGGAGCGGACCGTGCTAGGGTCGGCCATCCGCACCGATCCCCGAGACACGAGGCCACCGCATGACGTCCGCCGCCGACCGCATCTTCTGCGCCGTCGACACCACCGAGCTGGAGGCAGCCCGCACCCTGTGCCGGCAGCTCGCCGGGCTGGTCGGCGGCGTCAAGCTGGGGCTGGAGTTCTTCGTGGCGCACGGCCCGGCCGGCGTGCGGGCGGTGATCGGCGAGGACGGGCCGCCGCTGTTCCTCGACCTCAAGCTGCACGACATCCCCAACACGGTGGCCGGCGGCGTGCGCGCGGCGCTGCCGCTGAAGCCCGCCTTCATGACCATCCACGCCTCCGGCGGCCCGGCGATGATGCGCGCCGCGGTCGAGGCCGCGGCGCAGGCGGGGGCGCAGCGCCCGAAGATCCTCGGCGTCACCGTGCTGACCAGCATGGACGACGGCGATCTGGAGTCGGTCGGCCAGCGCACCCCGGTGGCCGAACAGGTGGTCCGCCTCGCCACCGTGGCGAAGCAGTCGGGCCTAGACGGCGTCATCTGCTCGCCCAACGAGGTGGCGGCGATCCGCGCGGCCTGCGGGCCGGACTTCGTGCTGATGGTGCCGGGCATCCGCCCGGCCTGGGCGGCGAAGGGCGACCAGAAGCGGGTGATGACCCCGGCCGAGGCGCTGGCTGCCGGCGCCGACCATCTGGTCATCGGCCGCCCGATCACCGGCGAGGCCGATCCGGCGGCCGCCGCCAAACGCATTGTCCAGGAGATCGAGGGATGAGCGTTCCGGTCAAGATCTGCGGGCTGAGCGAGCCGGAAAGCCTGCGTGCCGCCCTCGACGGCGGGGCGCGCTGGATCGGGCTGGTGTTCTATCCCGCCTCGCCGCGCTACGTGGCGCCGTCCCTGGCGGCGGAACTGGCGCGCATGGTGCCGACGGCGGTGCGCACGGTCGGGCTGTTCGTCGATGCCGACGACGCTTTCCTCGACCACGTGGTCAGCCAGGTGCCCTTCGACCTGCTGCAACTGCACGGCAAGGAGACGCCGGAGCGCGTCGCCGCCATCAAGGCGGCGTTCAGCATCCCGGTGATGAAGGCGATCAAGGTCGGCGGTCCGGAGGACCTGGAGCGCGCCAACGACTACGCGGCGGTCTGCGACCGCCTGCTGTTCGACGCCAAGCCGCCGGCCAAGGTGTCGGCGCTGCCGGGCGGCAACGGCATCGCGTTCGACTGGACCTTGCTGAACGGGCGGACGTGGTCCAGGCCCTGGATGCTGTCGGGCGGGCTGAACGCCGGCAACGTCGCGGAGGCGGTGCGCACCACGGGCGCGCCGGCGCTCGACGTCTCGTCCGGCGTCGAGGACCGGCCCGGCCACAAGGACCCGGCGCTGATCCGCGCCTTCCTGGAGACCGCGGCGGCCCTGTAGCGGGCCGCCGCGTCCGAGCGTCAGTCGAGCAGGGCCGAAGTCACGCCGGTGCTCTTGTTCCAGCGCAGGGTGACCTTGGAGATCTTGCAGAGGTTCAGGTCCTGCCAGACGGCGGTCTCGCCGTCATCGTAGGTCACCTTCATGTCCCACTTGCAGGTCTTCTCGCCCTTGGCGAAGTTCAGCTCGAACGATTCACCGTCGTTCAGCACGTCGCGGCCCAGGACATCCTCATCCCAGGAGTTGTTTTTGGCTTCGGAGACGTGCAGGTGCTTGATCGGGTAGCCGGTCTTGTTGACCACTTCGAAGTCCTGGTCGCCCGCGAAGGCCGGGGACTGTGCGAAGAGGACGGCCGCGGTGGCGGCGGCAAGCATCGTAAGCTTCGAGTTCATTGACGGAGTCTCCCACGGACGCGAATTATTGTTGAGGCAAATGGTGGGATAGATAACGAATCTGAGTCAAATGCAATTCATCCGGCGCCGTGCGAATGTGGTGATTGTCACAAATCCTCGGGCGGGTGCGTCATCTCACGATGGTCCCATGGCCGCGCAGCGCGGTTGAGTATAGTATGGCGGGTGACCACAACCCGCCTGTCCTGGCCGCCGGGAGGCCCATGACCGAACCGAACGGACCGCTGTCCCCCGCCGAGGGCCTCGGCGTCGTGCTGGACGAGCATTTGCGCTGGATCGGCCAGTGGCACCGCGCCGCCTTCTTCCACCAGGGGCAGGGCGGCGACCGGGTGTCGGCGCCGGCCTCCTTCGCCGCGTGGTGCGTCGCCGCCAAGAAGGACGACCTCGCCCACCAGCCGGCGGTCGAGAAGCTGGTCCACCTGCACGAGCAGATGCACCGCCACGCCAAGCTGGTGCTGCTGCAGGCCGCCACCGGCGACCTGCCGAGCGAGAGCGACTACGACTCCGTGATCGGCCGCTTCAACGAGTTCGTGATGCAGCTGCGCCGGGTCGAGCGCGCCTTCGGCGCCGCCGCCTCGGGCCTGGACCCGTTGACCGGCCTGCGCTCGCGCCGCGGCATGCAGGAGGCGCTGGACCGCGAGATGAACCGCTTCCGCCGCGCCGGCCAGCCCTTCTGCCTGGCGCTGTGCGACATCGACAAGTTCAAGGGCATCAACGACACCTACGGCCACGACATCGGCGACCGCGTGCTCGCCTCCACCGCCGCCGTCATCAGCCGCGGCATCCGCAGCTTCGACGAAGCCTTCCGCATGGGTGGCGAGGAATTCCTGATCTGCCTGAAGGAGACCTCGCTGGACGAGGGCTTCCACGTGATCGAGCGGCTGCGCATCGACCTCCAGCGCTCGCTGGTGCCGCTGCCGGACGGGCGGGAGATCGCGGTGACCGCCTCCTTCGGGCTGGTCGAGGCGCGGCTGGAAACCCCGGTGGACGAGGTAATCGTCCAGGCCGACCGCGCGCTCTACCAAGCCAAGAACAGCGGCCGCAACCGCGTCATCCGCTACGGCGTCGACATGCCGGTGGCGAGGGCGGAGTAGGCGGGCGCTGCCCCCTCCACCGCGCAAGCGGGGGAAGGATAGGGAGGGGGCAAAAGCAACCCTTAGAACTTCCCCTCCTCGAAGTCGCGGAAGGCCTGCATCACCTCCTCGCGGGTGTTCATAACGAATGGGCCGCCCCAGGCGACCGGCTCGTTCAGCGGGCGGCCGGCGATCAGCAGGAAGCGCGCGCCCTGCGGCCCGGCCGTCGCCTCGACGCGCTCGCCCCCGCCCAGCACCACGACGCGCACCGCGTCCGCCTCGGGCGCGGCCAGCCCGCCCTCGTAGACCACCAGCACGGCGGTGTGGTCGGCCGGCAGCGGCTCGGCGAAGCGGCCGCCGGGGGCGAGTTCCACGTCGAAATAGCGGGCGTCCGTCGCCTCGGCGCGGACCGGGCCGGCGGTGCCCTGCGCCGTGCCGCCGGCGATCACCCTCACCGCCGCGCCGCCGTCGCGCCGCTCGACCGGGATCCGGGCGGCGTTGAACTCCTGGTAGCCGGGTTCGCTCATCTTCCGGGCGCCCGGCAGGTTGATCCAGAGCTGGAAGCCCTTCATCAGGCCCTCGGTCTGCTCCGGCATTTCGGAATGCAGGATGCCGCGGCCGGCGGTCATCCACTGCACGCCGCCGGTCTCGATGACGCCTTCGTGGCCGTGGTTGTCGGCGTGGCGCATGCGGCCGGCCAGCATGTAGGTCACCGTCTCGAAGCCGCGGTGCGGGTGCTCCGGGAAGCCGGCGATGTAGGAGCCGGGATCGTCCGAGCCGAAGAAGTCGAGCATCAGGAACGGGTCGAGCATGCGCAGCTGCGGCGTGCCGATCAGCCGCGTCATGCGCACGCCGGCGCCGTCGGAGGTCTCCATGCCCTCGATGACGCCCAGGACCGGGCGGACGGCGGGGACGGGCTGTGCGGTGCTCATGACGGGACTCCAGGCTGTGGGGATGCTGTCCGCCATATGATCGTTGATCGGCCAGCGCGGTAGGGCCGCCGGCGGGACAAGCGTGTTTCGCGAATGGCAACAGTGCGCCCCACGGTGGCGATGGGGCTTGCCGTCATCCTATTGTTTGGTCAACAAACATTGCGTCCAGGAATCCGGATCAGGGGGAGGCCGTGTCACCCGACGACATGGAAGCGGTGCGCCGCAGCTTCTGCAAGGTGGCGATGCTCAACGCGCAGGTGGGGTTGCAGTTCTACGAGCGGCTGTTCGCGCTCGACCCCGGCCTGCGGGCGCTGTTCGGCGGCGACATCCACCCGCAGGCGGAAAAGCTGGTGGCGACGCTCGCCTCGGCGGTGCGGCACCTGTCCAACCCGGCGGCGCTGGAAGGGACGCTGAGGGCGCTGGGGGAGCGCCATCGCGGCTACGGCGTGCGGGACGAGCATTACGCCACGGTCGGCGCGGCGCTGCTGCAGACGCTGGAGATCAACCTGGGGCCCGAGTTCACCCCGGAGGTGCGCGGGGCGTGGGTGGCGCTGTACGACATGGTGGCGCGGATGATGCGCGGCGACGGCGCGTGCGCGCCGCTGGTGCCGGCCGGATCCGCCGCCACGGATCGGAGGGTGACGGCTCAGTAGTTGGTGGTCCAGTCCGGCTCGGTGCGCGGCGCCTCGCCGTTCTCCGGGTCGCGCAGGTCGGCAATTTCTTCCGCGTGGAGCGGCAGCTGCCGGGCAAATTCTGCCGAGCGCTCGGCCTTCATGCGCTCCAGTTCACGGGCGGCGAGGTAAGCGTCCATCATGGCGGCTTCCTTTCGAGCTCCGGCCGGGGTGCTCGGACGGTCTATCGACCGCTCCGGGCCCGCACCGGGTGTGTGCCTGAAACCTTATCCTGCAAGAACCGGACCCACCTTTGACTCAGGTCAAGCTCCCGCAGGACCGGCGGGTCTGCCCCGTTGCAACGCCTGACCGGTGGTCTGTTGTTCCATTCGCGCGCGCGCCGGCCCATAGTCGCGCGGAGCGCCCCAGGCGTTCCCAATTCCGGGGTTCCGGACACCGCGTTCCCGTTTTCGAGACCGACATGCACCAAGCTGCCCAAAATTGCGCCACCTGCCTGAAACCCGAGCACCTGTGCGTTTGCGAGGCGGTGGACCCGGTGGACAACCGGATCCAAGTCGTCATCCTCGAGCACCCGCAGGAGAAGCGCGAGATCCTCGGCACGGCGCCGATCGCCGGCCTGCAGTTCAGGAACGTGGTGGTGCGGGTGGGCCTCAGCTGGCCGAACCTCAAGAAGATCGTCGGGCGCGAAGTGGACTACAAGCGCTGGGGCGTGCTGTACCTGGGCGCCGCCAAGCAGGGCGCCGCCGCCGCGTCGGAGGAGATCGCCGCCGTCGACAAGAACGGCGCGCCGCTGCCCGACAGCGCGGCGATCCTCGACGGGCTGGAGGGCGTCATCCTGCTGGACGGCACCTGGAGCCAGGCCAAAAGCCTGTGGTGGCGCAACGCGTGGCTGCTGAAGTGCCGGCGCATCGTGCTGCACCCGCACTTCAAGTCGCTGTACGGGCAGGCCCGCCGCGAGCCGCGGCGCGAGAGCGTGTCGACGCTGGAGGCCGCGGCCTTCGTGGTGTCGCGCCTGGAGGGCCAGCCGGAGATGTTCGACCGGGTGCTCAAGCCCTTCGCGCTGCTGCTGAAGAAGATGCGCGCACCGCGGCCGAAACCAAAGATTCTCCCCCCTTCCCAGCCCTCCCCCGCTGTCGCGGGAGAGGGAGTCCAATCCCCTCCCTCGCCGGAGGCGGGGGAGGGTTAGGGAGGGGGCAAGACCTCACCCCACCGTGTAGCCGCCGTCCACCACCAGCTCCTGGCCGTAGATGTTCTTCGCCTGGTCGGAGGCGAGGAACAGCGCGGCGTCGGCGATGCTCTCCGGGGCGCCGAACGCGCCGGGGAACAGGCGGGCGGTGACGGCGGTGGCGACCTGGCCCAGCACGTCGTCGGGCAGGCCGACCTTGCTCCAGATCGGCGTGGCGATCGGGCCGGGGGCGACGGCGTTGACGCGGATGCCCTGCGGCGCCAGCTCGGCCGCCAGCGTCTTGGTGGCCGAGGTCAGCGCCGCCTTGCTGGCGCTGTAGATCGCCAGGCCGGGGAAGCCGACCTGCACCAGGAACGTGGTGACGAAGACGATGGAGCCGCCCTTGCGGACGTGCGGCAGGAACAGCCGCGCCGTCTGCAGCGCGCCGACGAAGTTGACCGAGAACTGCTCGTGGATGGCGCGCTCGTCGCTGTCGGCGAAGGAGACGACCTTGGCGACGCCGGCGTTCGGCACCACCACGTCGACGCCGCCGAAGCGCTCCGCCGTCGCCGCCACCAGCCGCTCCAGGTCGGCGCGCACGGTGACGTCGCCGGGCACCGCCAGCGCGCGGTCCGGGGCCTTCGCGGCGATGTCCTCCAGCGCGGCGGCGTTGCGGGCGAAGACCGCCACCTTGGCGCCCTCGGCCAGATAGCGCTCGACGATGGAGGCGCCGATGCCGCTGCTGGCGCCGGTGACGACGGCGACCTTGCCGTCCAGAAGCTTCGTCATGAAGGTTCCCATAGGTAAGGATTGGTGTGGCCAACCACTTACCCGACTCCGGCCCGAGGACTCTTGATGCCGGTCAAACGCTCCCGATCACCGCCGGGTCGCGCTCCAGCGTGCGCAGGCAGGCGTCCACCACGGCGGGGTCGAGGGCGCTGCCGCGGTGCTTGCGGATCTCGTTCACCGCCGTCTCCAGCCCCAGCGCCGGACGGTACGGGCGGTGCGAGGTGATCGCCTCGACCACATCGGCGACGGCGACGATGCGCGCCTCCAGCGCGATGTGCTCGCCCTTCAGGCCGTTGGGGTAGCCGGTGCCGTCGAAGCGCTCGTGATGCTCGGCGACGATGCGGGCGACCGCCGGGTCGAAGTCGATGTTGCGGACGATGTCGTGGCCGATCCGGCTGTGCGTCTTGATCAGCTCGAACTCCTCCTTCGACAGCCGGCCGGGCTTGGTCAGCAGCTCCGCCGGGATGCCGACCTTGCCGATGTCGTGCATCAGCGCGCCCAGGCGGATGTTGTCGACCCGCTCGTCGGGCAGGCCCATCTCGCGGGCGATCAGCACCGACAGCCGGGCGACGCGCGTCTGGTGGCCGGCGGTGTAGGGGTCGCGCTTCTCCACCGTGTGGGCCAGCGCCTCGACGCTCTGCGCCAGCGTGTTCTTCAGCCGCCGCAGCGCGTCGGCGCGCGCCTCCTCGGCTTCCGAGCGGCGGCCGGATTCCTCCTCCAGCCGGCGGTTGGTGGTGTCCAGGTTGTCGATCTTCCGCACCAGCTGGACCGCGAAGAACACCACCACCAGCGAGATCACCACGCCCAGCACGACGCGCAGGCTCAGCCCGTCGTGCCAGCCGGACAGCACCGCCTGCCGGTCCACCCCGGCCACCACCACCAGCGGCAGGTCGCCGACGGCGCGGTAGCTGGCGATCCACTCCTGCCCGCCGAAGCCGCTGGCGCCCTCCACGGTGGCGTTCGAGGCCCTCTGCAGGTGCTTGCGGAACACCGCGTGCTCGGCCAGCGAGGTGCCGGGCGCGGCGACGCCGTAGGGGCCGGTGATCAGCAGCGTGCCGTCGGTGCGCAGCAGCGCGATGGTGCCGGAGAAGCCGGCGTCGAGGTCCTGGTAGAAGCGCTGGAAATGGTTGAGGTCGAGGTAGGCGACCAGCACCCCGGCGAAGCTGCCGTCCGTGGTGGGGATGCGGCGGGCGACCGGGATCACCGGGCGGTTGCTGATGCGGCTGACCACCGGCACCCCGACCTGGATGCCCGAATCGGCCGCATCCCGCGCCCGCACGAAATAGTCGCGGTCGGCGAGGCTCATCGGCGTGCGCGCCATCAGGTCGCTGGCGTGCGCCACCTTGCCCTGGGCGTCCAGGATGACGATGGCCAGCACGTGCGGCGGCATGGTGTAGCGCCGCTCCAGGAACTCGTCGATGATCGAGGGGCGCGGGTCGATGGCGGCGCTGGTGGCCTTCAGCACGTCGGCGACGCCGCTCAGCGTCTGGTCGGTGGTGGCGAAGGCGCGCGCGGCGTGCTGCTCCATGGTGCGCGCGACATTCATGGTGGTGCGCGCCGCGGCGCCCAGCGAGCCGTGGTAGTCGTTGATCAGGTCGAAGACCAGCGCGCTGTTCAGCAGCAACAGGAACCCGACGGCCAGCCCGACGACGCCGCGGCGCAGCCCGCGCTGGCTGTGCGAGCGGTTCTCCGTCGTGTCGGGGCGGAAGGCGCGCGTGCCGGTGAGCGCCTGGATGGATGCGTGCATGTCGGCCTTGGAGCGTCCATGGCGTGCGGATGGCGGGAGCGCCCGGACGGACCGTCCGAACGGCGCCATGGACAGAAGGTTACACGCAAATACCCACAGCGCGTAAGCGGGCAAATTGGCTCACGTGCCGCGCCCCTGGTGCGCGGCTTCGGCAAGATGCGGTTGTCGGCCGGGCGTCCCGCACGCATTCCATGCCGTGCGGTCAGGCGTAATGCCGGCCGAAGCGGTTGGCCAGGAAGTCCTTGAGGTCGGCGTCTTCCTGCCGGACGAAGCCGCGCTGCGGCAATTTGCCGGCCCGCAGCAGGTCGACCATGGCGCACACGCCGGCCGCCGTGGTGATCTGGATGGCGCTCCACAGCTTGCCGCCGACGGTGGCGTTGTAGACCTTCTTGGCGAAGGTCTCCTGCGTCAGCCGGCCGTCCTGGATGCCGTTCACGGTGACGAACACCAGCACCACGTCCTGCTTGGTCACCGGCACCGCGGTCTCCAGCACGTCCTTCAGCAGGTCGCGCCGGCCGGACAGGCGCAGCTCCTGGGTCAGGAACTTCACGTGCTCGCGGTGGCCGGGATAACGCACGGTCTTGTAGTTCAGGCACTCCACCTTGCCGGCCAGCGTGTCGCACAGCGTGCCCAGCCCGCCCGAGGTGTTGAACGCCTCGTACTCGATGCCGTCCAGCGAGAAGCGCTCCAGCCCCTCCAGCGGCAGCACCTCGCGCGTCTCGCCGTCGTGGATCGCCTCGCACAGGTTGCAGTACTCGTTGATCAGGCCGTCGGTGCTCCAGGTCAGGTTGTATTTGAGCGCGTTGGTCGGGTAGATCGGCAGGGCGCCGACGCGCATGAACACGTCGCGCAGGCTGTCGAACCGCTTGGCGAGGTCGTAGGCGGCGATGGAGACGAAGCCCGGCGCCAGCCCGCACTGCGGCACGAAGGCGGTGGCGGCGTCCCCGGCGATGGCGCGCACGCGCCGGGTGGTCGCCACGTCCTCGGTCAGGTCGAAGTAGTGCACCTGCGCGTCGCGCGCCGCCTCCGCGACGGCGGCGTTCAGGTAGTAGGGCAGGGCGGAGATCACCACGTCGTGCCCCGTCAGCGCGGCGCGCAGCGCGTCCGCGTCGGCGACGTCGAGGGTGCGCAGCGCCGCCTCGTCCTGGGCGATCCAGCCCAGGCAGGCCTCGTCGCGGTCGGCGACGGTGACCGTGTACTCGCCGGTGGCGTGCAGCAGGTGGCAGATCATGCTGCCGATCTTGCCGGCGCCGAGCAGCAGGACCTGGGTCATGGGCGCTCTCCTCCCGACAGCTTCGCCTGTCTTGACCGTGGGTAGGGACATGGCTGATTTCCAGGCTTGACCGGCCGGCGGGGATGGGCTGCCCTCGGAAGCGCCCTATTTCCCGAAAGACGCACCACCACCCATTTGGAGTTCCTGTCCCATGCCGCGTTCCTTCGTTCCCTTCGCCCTCACCGTCTGCGGGATCGAGGAGCTGCCCGGGCACAGCGAGGTCGGGGTCAGCCACGTGCTGTCCATCCTCGACCCGGAGCATCCGGGGCTGGAGGTCTTCGGCGGCTACGGCGAGCACGAGCGGCTGGAACTGCGCTTCCACGACATCATCGAGGACCTGCCCGGCCAGTCCCCGCCGCAGCGCGACCATGTCGAGGAGATCCTGGCGCTGGGCCGCGACCTGATGGCGGAACCGGAGGCGTGCCGGCACCTGCTGGTGCACTGCCACATGGGGATCTCGCGCTCGACCGCGGCGCTGACCATGATCCTGGCGCAGGCGCGGCCGGACCTTCCGGCCGCCGAGGCGATGGCCGCGATCGTCGGCATCCGCGCCAAGGCGTGGCCCAACCTGCGCATGATCGAGTTCGCCGACGAGGCGCTGGGCCGCGGCGGCGAGCTGGTCGCCGCCGTGCGGGCGCGCCACCGCGACTACGGCCTGCACAATCCGGGCATGGTCGCCTACATGCGCGAGAACAACCGCAGCCGCGAGGTCGAGGGGCTGTGAGCGCGCGGGTCTCGCGCATCCTGCTGCTGGCCGCGGTGGCGCTGTTCTTCACGCTGGTGGCGCTGGGGAACCTTACCGACTACGGCTCCAACTTCGCCTTCGTGCAGCACGTGCTGGCGATGGACACGACGTTCCGCAGCCCGGCGCTGATGTGGCGCGCCATCGAGGCGCCGGCCCTGCACCACGCCGCCTACGCCCTGATCATCGCCTGGCAGGTCATGACGGCGGCGCTGTGCTGGTGGGGCGTGTGGCGGCTGTGGCGGGTGCGCGGCTTCGAGGGGGACATCTTCGAGCGCGAGAAGCGCGCGGGCATCGCCGGGCTGACAGCCGGTTTCCTGCTCTACGCCGCCGGCTTCATCGGCGTCGGCGGCGAGTGGTTCGCCATGTGGCAGTCGCAGACCTGGAACGGCCAGCGCTCGGCGGCGATCTTCCTGACCTTCATCGGCATCGCGCTGCTGCACCTGTGCGCGCCGGAGCGGGGGCGGGCGTGAGCCTTCCTCCTTCGTCATCCCCGCGAAGGCGGGGATCCATAACTGACATAGCGTAACGCATTGGAAATTATGGATCCCCGCCTTCGCGGGGATGACGGAAGAGCGAAGGCCTGCGGAAAAGCGCGCCGGAAGCACCTTCGTTCAGTGGAAGTTCCGCCCCTTCGGGAAGACCTGCGGCGGGGCGGCGGTCAGTTCGGCGAGGTGGTGGGTGAGGTCGGTCAGGCGCTCGACCTTGACGTGGACGACCGACTCCTCGCGCTCGACCCGGCCGGTCGCGGCGAGCAGGCGGCTGGTCATCACCTCCTTGCGGAAGCGCTCGAAGGTGTCCGGCATGACCACGAGGTTGGCGACGCCGGTCTCGTCCTCCAGCGTGACGAAGATGACGCCCTGGGCGCTGCCCGGTCGCTGGCGCACCAGCACCAGCCCGGCCACCGTCAGCCGCGCGCCGGGGCGGGCGTCCTTCAGCCGCGCGGCCGGGGCGATGCCGGTCAGGCCGTCGCGCAGCAGCGCCAGCGGGTGCATCTTCAGCGACAGGCTGAGGCTGGTGTAGTCCATCACCACGTGCTCGCCCATGGCCATGCCGGGCAGCGTGACCTCCGGCTCCGTCTGCGCCGGGCCGTCGAGCGCGGCGAACAGCGGCAGCGGGTGCGCGCCCAGCGCCTTCACCGCCCACAGCGCCGCCCGCCGGTCGAGCCCCAGGGAGCGGAACGCGTCCGCCTTGGCCAGCCGCTCCAGCGTGGCGACATGGAGGCCGGCGCGGCGCCAGACGTCGTGCGGGTCGCGGTAGCCGGCGCCGCGGCGGTCGATGAGGGCGGTCGCCTCCTTTTCGTCGAAGCCTTTGATGATGCGCAGGCCGAGGCGCAGGCACCAACGCCCTCCCCCGCCCCCGGCGGGGGAGGGAGGGACCCGCGCAGCGGGGGGGTGGGGGCTACGGTCTTTCGGGAAGGCCGCTGCCCCCACCCAACCCACCCCCGCCGGGGGCGGGGGAGGGCCTTTTTCCTCCAGGATGCAGTCCCACTCCGACAGGTTCACGTCCGGCGGCAGCACGGTGACGCCGTGCTCCTGCGCGTCGCGGACGATCTGCGCCGGGGCGTAGAAGCCCATGGGCTGGCTGTTCAGCAGCGCGCAGGCGAACACCGCCGGGTGCCAGCGCTTCACCCAGGCCGAGGCGTAGACCAGATTGGCGAAGCTGGCGGCGTGGCTCTCGGGGAAGCCGTACTCGCCGAAGCCCTCGATCTGCTTGAAGCAGCGCTCCGCAAAATCCGGCGCGTAGCCGTTCGCCACCATGCCGGCGACGAACTTGTCGCGGAACTCCGTCACCCGGCCGGTGCGCCGGAAGGCGGCCATGGAGCGCCGCAGCCTGTCCGCCTCGGCCGGGGAGAACCCGGCGGCGGTGATGGCGATGTTCATCGCCTGCTCCTGGAACAGCGGCACGCCGCAGGTGCGCTCCAGGATCGCTTCCAGCTCCGGCGAGGGAAACTCGATCGGCTCCTTGCCCTGGCGGCGGCGCAGGTAGGGATGCACCATGTTGCCCTGGATCGGCCCGGGGCGGACGATGGCGACCTCGATCACCAGATCGTAGAACGTCCGCGGCCGGAGGCGCGGCAGCATCGACATCTGCGCCCGGCTCTCCACCTGGAACACGCCGATGGCGTCGGCGGCGCACAGCATGTCGTAGACCGCGGGATCCTCCGGCGGGACGGTGGAGAGCGTCGGCGCCCATCCATGATGCTCCTCCAGCAGGTCGAAGGCGCGGCGCAGGCAGCTCAGCATGCCCAGGCCCAGCACGTCCACCTTGAGGATGTGCAGGGCGTCGATGTCGTCCTTGTCCCACTCGATGGTGGTGCGGTCCTCCATGGCGGCGTTGAGGACCGGGGTCAGCTCGGTCAGCGGCCCGCGCGTGATGACGAAGCCGCCGACGTGCTGCGACAGATGGCGCGGGAAGCCGACCAGCTCCTGCGCCAGTTCCAGGGTCAGCTTGAGCCGCGGATCGTCGGGATCGACGCCGTACTGGCGGGCGCGTTCCTCGTCGACGCCCTTGCTGCTCCAGCCCCAGATGGAGCCGGTCAGGCGGCCGGTCAGGTCCTCCGACAGCCCCATCGCCTTGCCGACCTCGCGCAGCGCCGAGCGGGCGCGGTAGCGGATCACGGTGGCGGTCAGCCCGGCGCGCTCGCGACCGTATTTCCGATAGATGTACTGGATGACCTCCTCGCGGCGCTCGTGCTCGAAATCCACGTCGATGTCCGGCGGTTCGTCGCGCGCGGTCGAGATGAAGCGCTCGAACAGCAGGTGCATGCGGGTCGGATCCACCGCGGTGATGCCGAGGCAATAGCAGACCGCCGAGTTGGCCGCCGACCCGCGGCCCTGGCAGAGGATCCCTTTCGAACGTGCGAAGCTCACGATGTCGTGCACCGTCAGGAAGTACGGCGCGTACTGGCGCAGCTCGATCAGGGAAAGCTCGTGGCGCAGCGTTTTCGCGACCGCTTCCGGCACGCCGTCCCCGTAGCGCTCCGCGGCCCCCTGCCACGTCAGCTCGACCAGCCGCTCCTGCGGCGAACGGCCGTCCTCCGCGATCTCGTCGGGGTATTCGTAGCTCAGATCCGTCAGCGCGAAGCCGCAGGCCTCGACGATCTCCAGGGTGCGCTCCACCGCCTCGGGGGCCTGACGGAACAGGCGGGCCATCTCCTGCGGGGCCTTCAGGTGGCGCTCGGCGTTGGCCGCCAGCCGCCAGCCGGCGCTGTCGATGGTGCTGTGCGTGCGGATGCAGGTCAGCACGTCGGCGAGCGGCCGGCGGGCGGGGGAATGGTACAGCACGTCGTTGGTCGCCAGCAGCGGCACGCGCGCCCGCGCCGCGATCTCCTTCAGCCACGCCAGCCGCTTGGCGTCGTCGCCGCGGTAGCGGTGGCTGGCGGCGAGGTACAGGCTGCGCCCCAGGTCGAGGCGCCAGCGCTCCAACTCCGCCGCGAAGCCGGCGTCGTTGCGGCCGTCCGGCGGCAGCAGGACGAAGCGCATCCCCCGCGCGTGCTCCAGCACGTCGTCGCGGCCGAGGAAGCACGCGCCCTTCGGTGCCCGCCGCTTGCCCAGCGTCAGCAGGCGCGAGAGCCGGCCGTAGGCGGCCCGGTCGGTGGGGAAGGCGAGCAGGCTGCCGGCGTCGGTGAGGTCGAGCCGGCAGCCGACCACGAGGCGCAGCCCGCGTTCCTTGGCGGCGACGTGGGCGCGCACCACGCCGGCCAGCGTGTTGCGGTCGGTGACGGCGATGGCGGCGTGGCCGAGCGTCGCCGCCGCCAGCGCCAGCTCGTCGGCGTGCGACGCGCCTTCCAGGAAGGTGTAGTTGGTCGTCACCTGCAGTTCGGCGTAGCGCACGGTCATCCGAAGAACCCGTGCAGGAACCAGCGCGCCGCCGCGTCGGGCCGGTACAGCCCCTGGCGGAACAGCCAGAAGCGCCGCCCCTCGGAGTCCTCGACGCGGTAATAGTCGCGGGGATCGCCGTGCTTGCGCCACCACTCCGACTCGATGCGCTCCGGCCCGTCGGCGCGGCGCACGCGGTGGGCGACGCCGCGCCAGCGGAACATCCGCGGCGGGTCGTCGGGCACCGGGGCGACCGCCTCGATCGGCTCGGGCGGGGCGAGCAGGCGCACCGGGCGCGGCCGGTCGGCCGGCCAGAGCAGGGGCGCCGACTGGTTGGCCGGAACGCCCAGCGCCGGGCACCCGGCCACGGCGCGCTCCGGCAGCCAGCTGGCGCGCGGCACGAGGCGCAGCACGCTGCGCGGCCCCAGCCGGTTGCCCAGCCGGTCCACCAGCTCGCCGAGCCCGGAGTCGTCGCTCCCGCCGTCCAGCCCGGTCTGCAGGGCGCCCAGAGGGCCGACCACCGGGGCGGCGAGCACCATCACCTCGATGCCCGGCCCCGGTTCGATGCGCTCCAGCTTTTCGGCGAACAGGCGCATCAGCGCGGCGGGGTCGCGCACCGGGCGGCCGGTGCCGATGGCGAGCGTCTGCGGCGCGTCCTCCGGGCGGCGGTCGATGCGGTGGGCTTCCAGCTCCAGCCGGCGCGCGCCCTCCTGGCTGCGCTCCAGCCCGGCGCACAGCGTGTCGAGCAGGTGGCGGGCGGCGCGGGCGAGGTCGTCGGGGGTGCTGATCGGCTCGGCGAAGGCGAGGCGCGCGCTGTGCGGGACGACCGGGCGGTGCGGCGACACCGGCTCGTCCAGCTGGCCGAGCGCCTGGTCGAGCCGGCGCATCGGCTCCGCCCCGAAGCGCGCGGCCAGCGTGGCCCGCGGCACGCCGTGCAGGTCGCCGATCCGGCGCAGGCCGACGGCGTCCAGGGCGGCGACGATGCCGGCGGGCAGGCGCAGCGCGGCCATGGGAAGCGGGTCGAGGGCCTGGCGCTGGGCGAGCGGGGGGATGATTACCCCCTCTCCCCTCTGGGGAGAGGGTTGGGGTGAGGAGGTCCCGCGATTGCCGGACGCCGCCCGTCGCGGGCCCCCCTCACCCGGTCCTGCGGACCACCCTCTCCCCAGCGGGGAGAGGGTTGCATACCGCGCCACCGCCCACGCCGCCGCCGGGGTGTCCGCGATCGCCGCCCGCGACTCGAACCCCGTGCGCGCCAGCCGCTCCACCACGTCCCGCGCCAGCCCCGACTCGCCGCCGAACAGGTGGGCGCAGCCGGTGACGTCCAGCACCAGCCCGTCGCCGTCCGCCGCCGTCCACGGCGTCCAGCGCAGCGCCCAGCCGGCGAGGCGGTCCAGCAGCGCGGCGTCCGCCGCCGGGTCGGCGTCGAAGGTGGCCAGGCCCGGCTCCACCGCGCGGGCGTCGGCCAGCGTGGCGCCGGGGTGCACCCCGGCGCGCTCGGCGGCGCGGTTGGTGGCGGCGACGATCAGGCGCCCGCGCTCCGCCGCCACCGACGCCAATGGCTGCGCCGCCGTCTCCGGCCGCCGCCGCGCCCAGGCGTCGGTGGCGAGCCGCGGAAGCCAGAGCGACAGAATGCGCCGCGCCATGCCGTCCCCCATCTTCGGTTCGAACAAATCAAGAACATCATAGACTCTCAAATGGTCCGTTGTGGAGTCCGAAGCGTCGGCTTCGCCGTGGGCGTGCCTCGAAAGGGGGCGCTTGTTCCGGGCGTTCCGGGGGACGACATTGGTGATATGAAACGCACCGCGATCACGGCCGTCCTGGTGCTCGGGCTCGCCGCTTGCGCGGGCACCGAGGTGCGGGACGAGACGCCGGGACTGGCCCGCGGGGATATCCCCAAGGCCGTCCATACCCAGACCTATGTCCCCGGCGGCAGCGGCTCCGCCCGCAGCGCCGAGCGCACGGAGACGCCGGCCCCCGCCCAACGCCCGGAGACTCCGCCGCCGCGCCGCCGCGGCAGCTCCAGCCCGCCGCCATCGAACACCTACACCGGGGTGCCGGTGACGCCGCAGCCGGGCACGTCCACCGACCGCGCGGTGTCCGACCTGAAGCGCGACCAGGCGCGCTCCGACCTCGACCGGATGACCAACTTCCCCACCCCGATGACGCCCGAGCCCTGGCGCCAGCGCGAGATCATGAACCAGCAGCTGGAACTGGACCGGCAGGAATTGATGCGGCGCTGACGCCTCGGCTATACCGGCGGGACGGGAATGCCGCCGGGGAAACGGGCCGGGGATGGAGATGAGTGGGCGACTCGCGGCGGTGGCCGCAACCATGGTTCTGCTGGCGGCGCTGCCGGCCGAGGCGCGCACCGTGCTGACCGGCGGGGCGTTCGGGCAGGGCCTGTTCGGGACGGCCGGCGTGCTGGCGCACCTGCTGGGGCTGCTGGCGGTCGGGCTGTGGGCCGGGCAGAGCGGCGGGCCGGCGGTGTGGCAGCTGCCCGCCGCGGCGCTCACCGCGGCGCTGGCCGCCGGGATGGCGGCGCGCTTCGGCGTGCGGCTGCCCTTCGCCGGGGAGGGCTTGGCCGCCTCGCTGGTGCTGCTGGGCGCGCTGGTGGCGATGGGGCTGCGCGCGCCCCTGGTGGTGGCGATCCTCGCCGTCGCCGCGGCGACGGTGTTCCACGGCTATGGCCAGGCCGGACCGCCGCTGTTCTGGGCGGGCTTCGCGGCGTCGGTGCTGCTGCTGACCTCGGCCGGAGTCGGGCTGGTGGCGGTGCTGGGGCAGGCGGCCTCGCCGCGCGCCGTGCAGATGTGTGGCGGTGCGGTAGCACTTGTCGGCGTTCTCGACCTGCTGGGCGTTCTTTAGGCCGACCCCGCCTTGAAAAAGGCGCGTTGCGGGTATTCTTTTACACCAGTTCCCCAGCACGACGCCCGACCCGACTGCCTAAGCGAGGACCCCTCCGGTGCAGCGCGCAACCGCACACCCGTTCCGCCGATTGTTCGATCGCGAAGCATCGCGGCGCCGGGTGCTGGCGGGCATGGCGGGGATGGCCCTGCTGCCGTGGGCCACGGGGCTGAAGGCACAGGACCTCAGCTACTTCCGCATCGCCACCGGCACCACCGGCGGCACCTACTTCCCGATCGGCGGGCTGATCGCCAACGCCATCTCCAACCCGCCGGGCTCGCGCCCCTGCGACAAGGGCGGCAGCTGCGGCGTGCCGGGGCTGATCGCGGTGGCGCAGGCGACCATCGGCTCGGTGGAGAACATCGACCTGCTGCGTTCCGGCAACGTCGAGGCCGGCATGGCGCAGGCCGACATCGCCTACTGGGCCTACACCGGCACCGGCACCTACGCCGGCAAGCCGCCGTTCGACGAGCTGCGCACCATCGGCACCCTGTACGCCGAGGCGGTGCACATCGCCGTGCGCGCCGACGGCGGCATCCAGACCGTCCCCGACCTGAAGAACAAGGTGGTGTCGGTGGGCGAGGAGGGCTCCGGCACGCTGGTCGACGTGCGCCTCGTGCTGGAGGCCTACGGCCTGTCCGAGGAGGACCTGCAGCCGCGCTACCTCAAGCCCGGCACCGCCGCCGACCGGCTGGCGCGCGGCGAGGTGGACGCCTTCTCCATCGTCGGCGGCGCGCCGGTCTCGGCGGTCAGCGACGCGGCCGGGCGGCTGCCGGTGCGCCTGCTGCCCATCGACGGGCCGGTGGCCGAGCGGCTGCGCCAGACGCAGCGCTTCTTCGGCGAGACGGTGATCCCCGCCGACACCTACCCCGGCGTGCCGGCGGTCACCACGCTGAGCGTCGGCGCCGAGCTGCTGGTGCGCGCCGAGGCCAGCGAGGAGCGGATCTACGCCGTCACCCGCGCGCTGTGGCACGAGAACACCCGCCGCCTGCTCGCCGACGGCCACCCGAAGGGACGCAGCATCGACCGCGCCCGCGCGGTGGCCGCCATTGCCGTGCCGCTCCACCCCGGCGCCGAGCGCTACTACCGCGAGGTCGGCCTGATCGGCGACGCCGCCAAGGAAGCCGGCGCCGAGTCCAAACCGCAGTAAGAGTTCCCCATGCCCGTCATCGCCCCCTACGGCACCTGGACGTCCCCCGTCACGGCGCGCAGCCTCGTCGATGCCGGCGTCGGCCTGCGCGCGCCCTGGCGCCGCGACGGCGCCGTGCACTGGCTGGAGAGCCGCGCCACCGAGGGCGGGCGGACGGTGCCGGTGCGCCGCAACGCCGACGGCACCGCCACCGACCTGCTGCCCGCCCCCTGGGACGTGCGCGGCCGGGTGCACGAGTACGGCGGCGGCGACGTGCTGCCGCTGGCCGAGGGGCTGGTGTTCTGCCATGGCGCCGACCAGGCGGTGTATCTGGCGGCTCCCGGCGCCGAGCCGGTGGCGCTGACCCCGCCGGGCCGCGACCGCTTCGCCGACTTCGCCCATGATCCGGCGCGCCGCCGGCTGATCGCCGTGCGCGAGCGCCACCCGGAACAAGGCCACGCCGAGCCGGAGAACGCGCTCGTCTCCATCCCGCTGTCCGGCGGCGAGCCGGCGCTGCTGGTGGGCGGCGCCGACTTCTACGCGTCGCCGCGGCTGTCGCCGGACGGCAGGCGGCTGGCGTGGCTGAGCTGGGACCATCCCAACATGCCCTGGGACGGCACCACGCTGTGGGTCGCCGAGCTGGGCGCCGACGGCGCGCCGGGCGCGCCGGTGCGCGTGGCCGGCGGGCCGGACGAGGCCATCGTGCAGCCGGCGTGGCTGCCGGACGGGCGGCTGGTCTATGTCTCCGACCGGGGCGACTGGTGGAACCTGTGGCTCTGGGACGGCGCCGCCGGCCGCCCGGTGCTGCCGATGCCGGCCGAGTTCGCCCGGCCGCTCTGGGTGTTCGGCAACCGCGAGGTGGCGGCGGTGGACGCCCGCACGCTGGCCTGCGCCTTCACGCGGGACGGGCTGTGGTCGCTGGGGCTGGTGGACGTGGAGGCCGGGACGCTCGACCGGCTCGATCTGCCCTTCACCGAGGTGGGCGAGCTGTTCGTCGACGGCCGCACCGTCACCTTCCTGGCCGCCGGGCCGGACCTGCCCGGTTCGGTGGTGACCCTCGACCTCGACAGCCGCCGCTGGGAGGTGGTCAAGCGCTCCACCGCCGCGGCGCCCGATCCCGGCTGCGTCTCGGCGGCGCGGCCGATCCGCTTCCCGACCGAAGGAGGGGGCGAGGCGCACGCCTTCTACTACCCGCCGGCCAACGCCGGCTTCCAGGCGCCCGAGGGCGAGCTGCCGCCGCTGATCGTCAAGAGCCACGGCGGCCCGACCGCCGCCGCCAGCGCCGCCTGGAATCCGAAGATCCAGTACTGGACCAGCCGCGGCTTCGCGGTGGTGGACGTCAACTACCGCGGCTCCACCGGCCACGGGCGCGCCTACCGCGACGCGCTGAAGGGGCGGTGGGGGATCGCGGATGTCGCCGACTGCGTGGCGGCGGCGCGGTTCCTGGCCGACCAGGGCTTGGCCGACCCGCGGCGGCTCATCATCACCGGCGGCAGCGCCGGCGGCTACACCGTGCTGTGCGCCGTCACCTTCCACCAGGGCTTCCGCGCCGGGGCGAGCTATTACGGCATCAGCGACCTGGAGGCGCTGGCCGCCGACACCCACAAGTTCGAGGCGCGCTACCTGGACAGCCTCGTCGGCCCATATCCCGAGCGCAAGGACGTCTATGTCGCGCGCTCGCCGATCCATTTCGTGGACCGGCTGTCGGTGCCCATGGTGTTCTTCCAGGGCCTGGAGGACAAGGTGGTGCCCCCGGCGCAGGCCGAGCGCATGGTCGAGGCCATCGACGCCAAGGGCCTGCCCGTCGCCTACGTGCCCTTCGAGGGGGAGCGGCACGGCTTCCGCAAGGCGGAGAGCATCGTGACCGCGCTGGAGGGGGAACTGTACTTCTACGGCCGGGTCTTCGGCTTCACCCCGGCGGGGGAGCCCAAGGCGATTCCGATCCGCAATCTGTAGGGGCGGTTTGCCCCCTCCCTAACCCTCCCCCTCTTCGAGGTGGAGGGGACTGCCGCCGCTCTACCCCCCTCCACCCCGAAGAGGGGGAGGGGGCATGGAATCCCCGTCACCCCACCAGTTCGCACGGCACGCGGCGCGGCGCCACCGGGCGGGCGCCGGTCAGGCCGGAGCGCAGCAGGTCGAGATAGGCTGCGCCCCATTCCATCGCCTCGGCCCGCTGCCCCGGGGCGACGGCGTGCGAGGCGTGAAAGATCGCCTCCAGGCAGGCGCCCTCGTCCATCAGGTCCACCCCGGCGGCGTCGAGGTGGCGCTTCACCAGCAGCGACATCGGTCGTTGAGCCGTCTGTGCCATCGCAGGATCCTCCATGCAGCCCGTCATCCTGTTGCGACGCTAGCGCTGCCGTCGCCGACGGGTCAATGCAGGGAAACAGTATAGGTCATGAATAAAAGCCCCTCCCACCGAACCCTGTCCGGTCATAGGCCGCCTATGACCTCGCGTTGGGGTGCAAAGCCTGGCCCTGGTGGAGGCGATGTAGGGCCGATGTAGGGCTCCGGTGATAGGACATCTGCCGGTCATCGGTTGTTAACCATTTCAATGCGTTGGTCGTAGGGCTATTTCCGGCCGGGATGTTACCAATTGGGAATTTTTATTGCTGCGATTCCTGGTTATTGTCTGCCTCAGACGAGGAGGCCGGCCCCAAACGTCGGCATCGGATCGGCGGAGCGCCCGGCGCAGCCGCTGTAAACCCAACAAAGGCAGACAGACGACTATGGATACTGTGAACGTTTTCCTCACCGACACCAACAAGCTCTTCCGCGAGGGCATGAAGCGGTTGTTCGACAGTTCACTGTTCACGGTCGTCGGCGAGGCCGGCAGCGTGCAGGAAGCGGCGGCGGCGCTGACGGGCGCGTCCGTCCATCCGGACCTGGTCCTGATCGACCCCACCAGCGGTGCCGAGGAGCTGGAGGCGGTGAAGGCCCTGCGCGCCGAGCACCCGGGGATGCGCATCGTCATCCTGACCGGCACGCTGGACACGCGTCTGCTCTCCGCCTCGCTGAGCGCCGGGGCGGATGGCTACTTGATGAAGGACATCGCCTGCGAGGCGCTGATGCAGTCGCTGCGCCTGGTGATGATGGGCGAGAAGGTGTTCCCGACGCACCTCGCGGCGCTGCTGGTGTCCGGCCGGGCCGAGGACATGGGCGCCGAGGTGCCGACCCGCCGCAAGGGCCTGTCGCAGCGCGAGGTGCAGATCCTGCACTGTCTGCTGAACGGCAATTCCAACAAGATGATCGCCAACCACCTGAAGATCACCGAGGCGACCGTGAAGGTCCACCTCAAGAGCCTGCTGCGCAAGATCAACGCGTCCAACCGCACGCAGGCCGCCATCTGGGCGATGAACAACGGCATGGGCGAAAGCTCGGCCGCCGCCGTGAACTGATGGCGTGAACTGATCTTCGGGGTCGTTGCCACCTTTCCCAAGGCAGCCTTTTCCTAGTGCGTTCCTCCCTGAAACTCAGGCCAGCCGCGTCCCCGCGGCTGGCCTCTTTCTTTGCGGGAGGGGGCGATGATCAGGCCGCCAGCGTCGTGTCCTCGGTCAGCGCGGTGTAGGTCTCGCGCTGGTCGGCGAGGTTGCTCAGCAGATCGGACAGGCTGTCGCGCAGGAACGGAGCCATCGACGTGTCCATCTTGCCTTGCACGACCTGGATGAACTCATCCAGGATGGCCAGATGAACCTGCGAAGCGGCGTGAATCTCGTTCGAAGTCATGCGCGCGGCCATCTCTGTAGTCTCCTGATTGGCGTGTATCCGATGTGCCAATTAGGCCATTCTGCCGGTTAACGAGGTGTTAAGATCGCCATTCGTGCTAATGACGTTTGGGGATTACCTCTTGCGTATACTTCGGATATCGGGAGGAGGTGGGGCTACGCCGCGGCATCCGTAGGGGTTTGACTTGGCTGGCTTTGGCTTTCCGGGATCGGCGCGAAGGTGATGATGCGGCCGGCGGGCAGGCGCAGCGTCATGGTGGTGCCGGCGCCGACGGTGCTTTCGCAGGTCAGGTCGCCGCCGTGCAGCTCCATGAAGTTCTTGGAGATCGACAGGCCGAGGCCGGTGCCCTCGTAGCGCCGGCTGGCGGAATTGTCGGCCTGCCGGAACGGCTCGAACAGGTGCGCCATGAACTCCGGCGCGATGCCGATGCCGGTGTCGGCAACGGCGATCGCCAGGCTGCCGTCCTCGGCGATGCCGCCGGACAGGGTGACGCTGCCGCTTTCCGGCGTGAACTTCACGGCGTTGGACAGCAGGTTCAGCACCACCTGCTTGAAGGCGCGGCGGTCGACGGTGACCAGCGGCAGCCGTGACGCCTCGGACATCCGGTTGGTCAGCGTGACGCCGGCGCCGACGGCGCGGTCGCGCACCATCATCACGCACTGCGCCACCGCCTCGAAGGGGTCGAGCGGCTCCTCCACCAGCTCGTAGCGGCCGGCCTCGATCTTCGACATGTCGAGCACGGCGTTGACGATGTCCAGCAGGTGCTTGCCGCTGTCGTGGATGTCCTTGGCGCAGGCCTTCTGCCGGTCGTTCAGCTGGCCGAAGAACTCGCTGTCGAGGATCTCCGAGAAGCCGATGATGGCGTTCAGCGGCGTGCGCAGCTCGTGGCTCATGTTGGCGAGGAACTCGGACTTGGCGCGGTTCGCCATCTCCGCCTGGCTCTTGGCGGCGAGCAGCTCGGCCTCCTTCTGCTTGCGCAGCGTGATGTCGCGGATGACGCCGACGAAGACCCGGCCGCGCTCGCGGTCGGCGTCGTCGTGCAGCACCAGTTCGCTCACCGCCAGGTTCATAGGGAAGGTGGAGCCGCCGCGGCGCATCGCCAGCACCTCGCGGTCGGCGCCGATGATGCGCGACGCCTCGCCGGGCTTGTACGCGCGCATCCAGCGGCCGTGGTCGCGGCGGAAGCCCTCGGGGATCAGGATGTTGATGCTCTCCCCGACCACCTCGGCCTCGCGGTAGCCGAACAGCTGCTCGGCGGCGGGGTTGAAGGTCTCGATGCGGCCGCGGGAGTCGATGGTGACCACCGCGTCCACCATGGACTCCAGGATGCCGCGGATGCGGCGCGAGGCCTGCGCCAGCTTCTCCTGATCCTGCTCGCGCCGGCGGTGCTGGCCGACCACGAACCAGGTCAGTAGCGCGATGGCCCCGGCCATCGACACGCCGATGAAGGCCCACGCCGCGCTGTCGCGCCGCCAGTCGGCCAGCGCGTCGTCGAGCCGCACCGTGGCGATCACGGTGAGCGGGTGGTCGTGCACGCGGCGGAAGCTGACCAGCCGCTCGCCGCCGTCCGGCGCCGTCAGGACCAAGGTTCCCTCGGACTCCCCCCCGGGGGCCCGCACCGCCTCGCCGAGCGCCGGCCAGCCGGCGAGGCCGGCGGCGAACAGCGTCTCGGTCGCCGGCTGGTGCGCCAGCACCGTGCCGTCCTGGAGCGCCAGCGTGGCGGTGCCGCGCAGGCCGCTGCGCAGCTCGGCGAAGCTGCCGTCCAGGTAGGCCGGATCGACCAGGATGACCAGGACGCCGGCGAAACCGCCATCCGGGCCGCTCATCCGCCGGCTCAGCGGGATCACCGGCTTGCCGGGGATGACCCGGCTGGCCATCGGTGGCCCGACGTACAGGCCGATGTCGGCGCGATCGCGGTGCACGGCGAAGTAGGGGCGGTCGCTCAGGTCGACCAGCGGCGGCTCGCGCTCGTCGGAGTGGTGGCGGATGCGGCCGTCGGCCCCGACCACCACCAGGGCGGCGATCTGCGGGAAGGCGTCGCGCCGGCCGCGCAGGTAGTCGTGCACGCCCCGCGAGGCCGGGGTGCCGGCCTCCGGGTGGATGCCCAGCACGTACTGCACGTCGGCGAACAGCTGGTCGACGCCGAAGATGCGCTGCACCGCGTCGGATTCCAGCGTGCGCACCAGATGGCGGGCGTTGCTGCGCACCGAGTCCAGCGCCTCGTGATAATGCTGCCAGATGCCGTAGCCGATCAGCCCGCCGACCACCGCGATGAAGGCGGCGCCGGAGGCGACCATCAGGAAGCGGACCGACCCCAGCGCGGCGTCCAGCCGCCGGCTGATCCGCTCGGCCAGCCCGACGCGCGGCGGCTCCGCCATGGCGGCGGCTCGGTCGTGCATGGGCATGGGGCGGCGTCTCCACGGGGTGTGGACGGAATGTTACACCTCTTTCGCACACATTTCATTAGAGAATCTTACTTTCGTCAGAGGGTTTGGCGGAACCGCATAGGGGCATCCCGCGCCCTCGTCCGCGACCCGGATTGCGCGCACGGCCCGCATCGGCTAGGTAAAGGGCCTGTTTTTTCCAAGCCCGCACTGCGGAGTCCCATGCCCGAAGGACCGCTTTCGCTCTATCGCGCCCGGCGCGGCACCGGGACGCTGCGCCCCGATCCCGACCAGGAACTGGCCGCCGAGAAGCTGCAGAGCCTGTACGGCGCGTTGCGGAACTACCGGCCGCAGACCGGCAAGGTCGGCTGGCGCGAGCGCTTCGGCCTCGCCCGCCGGCCCGAGCCGGTGGAGGCGCCGCAGGGCCTGTACCTGTACGGCGGGGTGGGGCGCGGCAAGTCCATGCTGATGGACCTGTTCTTCGAGACGGCGCCGGTCGAGCGCAAGCGGCGCGTCCACTTCCACGCCTTCATGCTGGAGGTGCACGAGCGCATCCACAAGCACCGCCAGGCGCGCGGCAAGGCCACCGGCCCCGACGACGCGCTGCCCGAGCTGGCGCGCCAGATGGCGGACGAGGCGTGGCTGCTGTGCTTCGACGAGTTCCACGTGGTGGACATCGCCGACGCGATGATCCTCGGCCGCCTGTTCACCGCGCTGTTCGACGCTGGCGTGGTGGTGGTGGCGACCAGCAACTGGGCGCCCGACCTGCTGTACAAGGACGGCCTGCAGCGCGAGCTGTTCCTGCCCTTCATCGCGCTGTTGAAGGAGAAGCTGGACGTGATGGCCCTGGACGGGCCGACCGACTACCGGCTCGACCGGCTGAAGGGCACGCCGGTGTACTACTGGCCGCTGGGGCCGGCGACCGACAAGACGGTCAAGCAGCTGTTCGCCACGCTCACCGACGGCGCCCACGCGGCGCCGACGCACCTGCTGGTGCAGGGCCGGCGGGTGGACATCGCGTGCGCCGCCAAGGGCGTGGCCTGGGTGAACTTCTGGGAGCTCTGCGGCAAGCCGTTCGGCGCCGCCGACTATCTGGCGATTGCCACGCACTTCCACACGGTGCTGATCGACGACGTGCCGACCTTGAAGGACGACCGGCGCAACGAGGCCAAGCGTTTCATGACGCTGATCGACGCGCTGTACGAGCACAAGGTGAACGTGGTCGTCGCCGCCGACGGCCCGCCCGAGCGGCTTTATCCGGAAGGGCAGCACGCCTTCGAGTTCGAACGCACGGTCAGCCGGTTGATGGAGATGCAGTCGGAAGACTACCTCGCGAAGCAGCATTTGACGTGACGCCATGACCGAACCCGAACACCGCGAATTGCGCGACGTGCGCGTCCAGGAGATCGTCGAGCGCACCGGCATCGACGAGGCGATGATCACCCGCCTCGTGCACGGCTTCTACGGCCGCGTGCGCGAGGACGCGACGCTCGGCCCCGTCTTCGCCGCGGAGGTCGAGGACTGGGACGAGCACCTGCGCACGCTGGTGGACTTCTGGTCGTCGGTGGCTCTGATGACCGCGCGCTACGGCGGCCGGCCGATGCCGGCGCACATCAAGCTCGACGTCGGCGAGGAGCACTTCGCCCGCTGGCTGGAGCTGTTCCGCCAGACCGCGCACGAGGTCTGCACGCCCGAGGCGGCGGCGTTCTTCATCGGCAAGGCCGAGAACATCGCCCGCAGCTTCCAGATGGGGATCGCCTTTCACCGCGGCCGCTGAGCGGCCCCGCGGCCCGTCAGGCCTTCATGTCGAAGACGCTCTTCAGCATCTCGTCCGAGGTCTTCACGACGGCGGCGTTGAACTTGTAGGCGGCGCTGGCGACCATCTGCCGGGCCGTCTCCTGCGCCGGATCGACGTTCGGCGCCGCCACCATGCCGGCGGCGTCGGCGTCGGGCGAGTCCGGCTGGTACTCGGCATAAAGCGCGGGCGACATCGGCGCCAGGCTGGCGCGCACGCCGCCGGTCGGCAGCGCGGTGTTGACCGCCTGCAACGGCACGTAGGGGCTGCCCGAGGCGGGCGTGGACTGCACCGCCCCCAGGTCGCCGTCCGCCGGCATCGGGCCGGTGGTGCGGGCGTTGGCGGTGTTCGACGCCGACGCGTCCAGGTGGCGGGACGCGGCGGCCAATCCCGACAGGGCGGTGTTCATCGCGACGTTCATGCGGAAAGTGTCCTCCCGGCCCGGTGCGCGCGCAAGGGGAAAAACGGACCGTCCGTCACGGTCAGGGCTGCGTCGGCAGCAGAGTGGCGACCATGCCTTTCGCCACCGCCTGGGCGATGTTCCTCGCCCTGAGCTTGCGTTTCAGGTGCTGGATGTGCTGCTCCACCGTCTTCGCGGTCAGGCCCAGTTCGGTGGCGATGCGCTTGGCGGAATAGCCGGACGCCAGCAGGCCCAGGCACTGCCGCTCGCGCGGGGACAGCGGCGGCATTCTGGGCGTCGTCACGTCCTCCACCACCAGCTTCAGCCGCGACAGCGTCAGGAACGCCATCAGCCGGTCGCCGTCGAAGAACGGCAGCGTCAACCGCTCGTAGGCGAGCAGCCGCCCGTCGACGATTCCCTGCACCCGGTGGGCGGACGGCTCACGGTCGTGTTCCGGGGTGGCGCCGCGCTCGACCGGCGTCAGGCGCAGCTGCGTCGCAGAGTCGCACAGCGGCGTCAGCAGCCGGATCGCACCCTCCGGCGTGCCGCCGTCCGGCGCCTGCTGCCAGCAGCGCAGGGCCTTCACGAAAGCCTTGTCCGTCACCGCGTCCACCGCGATCCGCTCGATCCGGCCACCGGCCCATTCGCCCTGGGGCACGGGCTGCGGGAGGACCTCCGCTTCGTGGCCTAAGGGATTTTTCCGGTATCGCGTCATTGTTCGCCCGCCGCCTATAGAGGGTTGAATATTATTTTAAGAATTTCCGAATTCGGCGGTCAGACGGCTCGGACATGCCCGAAAATGCTCTGGAAACCCAAAAGTGGAGATCATCCATAGTTGCGCATAAGGCTGGCGGCGTGCCGGCTGCGTCATCGCTGAAGCGCGAGCACACCGCCTTCGACGGTTCGGATCCTAGGACGTCGGGCGGCGGCGGCGATGTGACGGCCGTCACGCACCCGACGGATCCGGTGACCGGGGCCAAGGGGTGGCATGGCCACAACCCGCGGCGGCAGGGCTTCGGCAGCGATGGCGACCAGTCCGGAGCCGGCGACGAGCCCGCCGTGAACGCCGCGCCGACCATCGGCGGGGTGCCGGCCGAGGGGTTGACGGTCTCGGCCGGCCAGACGGTCGCGCTTCCCGGCATCACGGTGGACGATCCGGAGGACGGCATCCTCACCGCGTACGTGTCGGCCAGCAACGGCGTCATCAACGGCCTGCCGGCCGACCCCACCTGGCCCGGCGTGAGCGGCCACTACACGCTGACCGGCACGGAGGGCGAGATCAACGCGCAGCTCGCCGCCGCCACCTTCACCGCGACCACCGGCGGGGCGGGGGAGATCAGCGTGTCCGTTTCCGATGGCCTGGCCAGCTCCTACGAGAGCATGGCGGTGACCGTCACCAACGAAGCGCCGGTGCTCAGCGGGGTGCCCGCGGGGTACGTGACGGTGCGGCCGGGGATCGCCGTCGCGCTGCCGGACATCACGGTGGACGACCCGGAGGACGGGCTGCTGACGCTGCGCCTGGGCTCCACCGGCGGCAGCCTGGGCGGGCTGTCGCTCACGCCGGAGGTGCAGCCGGACGGCTACACGCTCTACACGATGACCGGCACCGAGCAGGAGATCAACGCCGTGCTCGCCAACCTCACCTACACCGCCGACGGCGAGACGTGGGGCACGGTCGATATGGACGTCATCGATCAGGCGGGCGCCATGACCAGCGTGAACTACGCCACGTACGCGTTCAACCAGGGGCCGGTCTTCGACGGGGTGCCGACCGAGACCCAGTCGGTGCGGACGGGCGTGCCGGCGGCCCTGCCGGCGTTCACTGTGGATGATCCGGAGGACGGGCAGCTCACCGTGCGCCTGACCACCAACGGCGGAACCATCCAGGGCCTGCCGGCCACCGCTGCGGACTATCCATGGCAACGGTCGTATCTGCTGACCGGCACGGAGGCCGAGATCAACGCTCAGCTCGCCGCCGCCACCTACACGGCGGACGGAGTGGGCTGGAGTTCCATCGACATCTCCGCCCAGGACGACCACGGCTGGACCAGCTACGCCTCGATCAACCTCGACGCGGTCAACGAGGCGCCGGTCATCAGCGGCATGCCGACGGACGTCCTGTATGCCAGCGTGGGCCAGGCAACGCCGGTGCCGGGCATCACGGTGGACGATCCGGAGGACGGATCGCTGACGGTGCGCCTGACCGTCTCCAACGGCACCCTGGGCGGCCTGTCGGCCGATCCGGTGGTGGAGGACGGCGCCACGGTCTACACGCTGACCGGCACCGAGGCGGAGATCAACGCGGACCTTGCCGATCTCACCTACACCCCGGACAACGAATGGGGCGGGAGCTTCGACCTCTCCGTCCAGGATGCAGGGGGAGGCTTCGCCTACGCGTACACCCCCACGCAGGGCACCGACTATGCGCCGGTCATCGGGGGCTTGCCGGAAGGCGGCGCGGTGACGGTGCAGATCGGCCGGGAGACCGCGCTTCCGGACATCACCGTGGACGATCCGGAAAACGGCATCCTGACCGTTCGCCTCAGCACCCACACCAACTCCATCAACGGCCTGCCGCGCGATCCAGCCTCGCAGGACGGCCTGTCCGTCTACGTGCTGACCGGCACCGCGGCGGACGTCAACGCGCAGCTCGCCGCCGCCACCTACATGCCGACGGCTGAGGGATGGTTCAACATCGACGTCTGGGCCGAGGATTCGACCGGCCACAGCAGTGCGGCGTCCTTCGCGATGATGGTCACCGACGATCCGCCGACCATCGGCGGCTGGCCCGAGGGGCCGTTGACGGTGACGTACGGCTCGGTGATGGCGCTGCCGGGCATCACCGTGGACGAACCCGAGGACAGCATCCTGACCATCCGCTTGGCCACCAGCAGCGGCATCATCGAGGGCCTGCCGCGCGCTCCCGACGCCGGGCCGAACGACCTCTACTACGAGCTGACCGGCACCGAGGCGGAGATCAACGCCGCGCTTGCCGCCGCCACCTACAGGGCGACGCGGGAGGGGCCCGACTCGATCTTCGTCCAGACCGTCGACGGCACCAACCTCCCCACCCAAGGGACGATCGAGGTCAACGTCGTCAATGGGGCGCCGACGATCAGTGGCGTGCCCGAGGGGATGTTGGAGATGCCGGTCGGCAGGGCGACGGCGCTGCCGGCCATCACGGTGGACGACCCGGATGGCAATATCCTGTCCGTCCGCGTGTCCGTCATCAACGGCTTCATCACCGGGCTGCCGCAGGACCCGAACGTCCCTCCGGACACGCCGTACTACCTGCTGACCGGCACCGCCGACGAGATCAACGCCCTGCTGGCCGCCGCCACCTACACCGCCGGGTACGAAGGGCAGGGCATCCTGGGGATCGCTGCCACGGACGGCGCGGCCTATACCAACAACTTCGACATCCCGATCATGGGCACCAACCATGCGCCCGTCGTCAGCGGGCTTCCCGAGGGGGCGCTGTCGCTGCGCTCGGGCGTTGCGACGGCGCTGCCGGCCATCACGATCGATGATCCGGAGGACGGCATCGTGACGGTCCAGCTGTACGCCTCCAACGGTACCATCGAGGGCCTGCCCTATCCTGACTGGGCGGGCCCCACGACCGGCGTCTACGAGGTCACCGGCACCGAACAGGAGATCAACGCGCTGCTCGCCGACGCCACCTTCACGGCGTACCAGGAGGGGGCGGGCTACATCTCGGTTCAAGCCTGGGACCAGGGTTCCCACCTCAGCAGCGCGCAGATCGATTTCACGGTCGTGAACGAGACGCCGGTCATCGGCGGGCTTCCCGAGGCGCCGTTGTCGGTCCATGTGGGCGTCGCGGCACCGCTGCCGGCCATCACGGTCGATGATCCGGAGGACGGCGTTCTCTTCGTGCAGCTGCAGTCCAGCGACGGAACCATCGACGGGCTGCCGCTCGCCGACGGGATTCCGGCATGGTTGGGCATCTACGAGGTCACCGGCACCGAGCAGGAGATCAACGCGCGGCTCGCCAACGCCACCTTCACGGCGGCCTACGAGGGCCAGGGCAACATCTGGGTCCAGGTCAGAGATCAAGGTTACCGCGGCGCCAGCGCGCAGTTCGCCTTCACGGCGGCGGATTGGGCGCCCGTCATCGGCGGGCTTCCCGACCAGCCTCTGTCGGCGCCCGTCGGCAAGGCGGTGGCGCTGCCGGCGATCACGATCGACGATCCGGAGGACGGCCTCCTGACCGTCGAGCTGAGCACCGGCAACGGCACCATCGCCGGCTTGCCGATCCCCGACGGGTACGGGCCCGAGGCCGGCTTCTATCGGCTCGTCGGCACCGAGCAAGAGATCAACGCCCAACTGGCCGGCGCGACGATCACCCCGTCCCATGAAGGGACCGGGTACATCTCGATCTCCGCCTGGGACTCCGGCGGCCACTACAGCTCGGCCTCCCTAAGCCTGACCGGCACGAACGAGGCGCCGGTCGTCGCGACGCCCCCGGCGCCGTTCACGCTGGCCGTCGGTGAGGTCGCCGCTCTGTCGGGGATCTCCGTGGACGACCCGGAGGACGGCCTGCTGACGCTCGAGATCGACGCCGCGAACGTCGCCATCCATGGCGTGCCTGTCCAGGGGCAGGGCTATGGGCCCGCCTGGTATGCGATGTCCGATACCGAGGCCGAGATCAACGCGCGGCTTGCCGAAGCCCGGTTCACCGTGCTGTACGAGGCGGCGAGCCAGATCCAATTCAGGGTCTGGGATTCCGCCGGGCACTATGGGGCGTCGTCGGTGGATGTGTACGCCACGCCGGAGATCGTCGTGGACGAGACGGTGTACGGCACCGCGCAGGGCGAACTGCTGTCCGGCGGCGGCGGGAACGACGTGCTGATCGGCGGCGGCGGCGACGATCTGCTGGTCGGTGGTGGCGGGGAGGACCTCTTTGTGATCGGCAGCGGCGCCGGCCACGACGAGATCGCCGATTTCCGGGGCTATGCGGGTGACCGGATCGCGGTGGCCTCGGACCTCACCTACACCATCGGCAGCGACAGCCTCGGCCAGGCGCTGATCAGCTTCTCCGATGGCAGCAGCCTGACCCTGCGCGAGATCCCCGACTTCCACGTCTCGTCGTCGTGGCTCGTGGCGGCGTAGGAAAAGCCATCAGACACGCAGCGGCGCGCCGTCCGCTTTTACGGCGCGTCCGCTTCGGGCAGGTCCTCGGCGATGGCGACGAGGCGGTGCGGCGCCTTGACGACGATGTGCCGGCGGCTGCCCTCGATGATCCCGCGCTCCTCCCAGGCGGACAGCGTGCGGCTCACCGTGTGCAGCGTGCTGCCGGTCATCGAGGCGAGGTCCTGCCGGGTGATCGGGAAGTCGATCTCCACGCCCTCGTCCACCCGCCGCCCGGCTTGCCGCACCAGGCGCAGCAGGGCGTGCGCGATGCGCCGCTCGACCCGTTCCGACGCCAGCTCGCGGACGCGCGTCTGCAGGTCGATCAGCCGCCCGCCGGTGATGGCGTTGGAATTGAGCGCCACGCGCGGGTAGCGCTGCATCAGCGCGTGCATCGCCTCCAGCGACCAGTAGACCTCCACGCTGTCCACCACCGCGGTGGCGTCGGCCGGCATCGGGATGCCGATCAGCGCGGCGACGGTGCCGTACATGTCGCCGGGGCCGATGAAGCGCAGCACCACCTGCCCGCCGTCGGGGGTGGACTGCGTCAGCTTGATCCGCCCGTCGATCAGCACGTGGCAGGTCGCCGCCGGGTCGCCCTGGGAGAACACGCGCATGTCCTTGGGAAGCCGGCGGGTGCGCGCGTGCCGCAACGCGTCGTCGAGCTCCTCGTCGGTGAGGTCGGCGAAGAGTTGCTGGTTCTTCAGGATCGAGCGGTCGGGAGTCAAAGGCACGTGCGGCTCCTGGTCGTCGGCCGGCGGCGCGGCCCCTGCGTACAAGATGGGTGACGAACGGCGCCGGCCCATGGCCCGCCGAAGTTGCGCGCCGACAACTTCGCGCGCCGTCGGAGCCGGTGGCCAGGGGCGAAGTTGTCCGCCGACAACTTCGCCCGGCGGGGGCGGGCTTATCTCTGGGGCATCGGAACACACCGAACAGACTTCAAAGAGACACGGCCATGACCTCCTTCGCCAAGCTCCTCTCGACCGCCGCCGCCGTTGCCCTGATCGCCGGTGGCGCCATGCTGGCACAGCCGGCCCGCGCGGAGGGTGCCGGCGCGGCCGACATCGTCCGCTCCGCCGCCGACCTGCCGGCGCCCCTCGCCAAGCGCGCGCCGCAGAAGATCACCCTGAACCTGGAGACGGTGGAGCTGGATGGCAAGCTGGCGGACGGCGCCACCTACCGCTACTGGACCTTCAAGAGCACCGACGAGACCACCCCGAGGGTCCCCGGCCCGTTCGTCCGCGTGCGCGTCGGCGACACGGTGGACGTCAAGCTGCACAACCACGACAGCAGCGCCATGAACCACAACATCGACTTCCACGCGGTCACCGGGCCGGGCGGCGGCGGCGTGGCGACGGTGGCCGAGCCGGGGCAGACCAAGGGCTTCACCTTCCAGGCGCTGAACCCGGGCCTGTACGTCTACCACTGCGCGGTGCCGATGGCCGCCCAGCACATCTCCAACGGCATGTACGGCCTGATCCTGGTCGAGCCGGAAGGCGGCCTGCCCAAGGTGGACCGCGAGTTCTACGTGATGCAGGGCGAGATCTACACCGAGCAGGCCTACGGCGCGTCGGGCGAGCTGACGGAGAGCTACGACAAGCTGATGAACGAGCAGCCCGAATACTTCGTCTTCAACGGCGCCGCCAACGCGCTGCAGGGCGACAACGCACTGAAGGCCAAGGTGGGCGAGACGGTGCGCATCTACTTCGGCGTCGGCGGCCCCAACAAGACGTCGAGCTTCCACGTGATCGGCGAGATCTTCGACAAGCTGTACGCCGAGGGCGACATGGTGTCGGCGCCGAAGCGGAACGTGCAGACCACCATGGTGCCGGCCGGCGGCGCCACCGCGGTGGAGTTCAAGCTCGAGGTCCCGGGCAAGTACATGCTGGTCGATCACTCGCTGTCCCGCGCCGCCCGCGGTCTGGTCGGCATACTCGACGTCGAGGGGCCGGAGAACCCCGCGGTCTTCCGGCCGCACCAGAAGCCCGACAAGATGGCCGAGAACCACCACTGATCCGTAGAAAACGAAAAGGCGGGCCGTCCCGGAGGGGGCGGCCCGCCCTTTTGCGTTCCGGTTCGTTACGCCCGCAGCCGGTCGATGATCGGCTTGAACTCCGCCAGAACCGACTCGTAGACCGGCTTCTTGAACGGCACGATCAGGGCGGTGAGGTCGGCGGCGTCCACCCACGTCCAGGCGTCGAACTCCGGGTGTTCGGTGGCGAGGTCGATGTCGGCGTCCGTGCCGGTGAAGCGCGCCGCCACCCACACCTGCTCCTGCCCGCGCCAGCGGCCCTTCCACACCTTGCCCAGCAGATGGTCGGGCAGGTCGTAGCGCAGCTTCTCCACCGTCTCGGCCAGGATCTCGGCCGCTCCGGTGCCGATCTCCTCCTCCAGCTCGCGCAGCGCCGCCTCGTGCACCGTCTCGCCCTCGTCGATGCCGCCCTGCGGCATCTGCCAAGCGTCGGTGGTGTCGCGGCGGCGGGCGACGAAGACCTGGCCGCGGCCGTTCAGCAGCATGATGCCGACGCAGGGGCGGTAGGGCAGGGACTCGCGGTCCGGCTTGCGGCTCATCCGTTCGGACCTTTCGTTTGGGTGACCAGCGCCGACAGCGGCGCCAGCACGATGCCGCGGTCTTGCAGCCCGGTGGCCCAGATCGACAGGCGCTCGACCGTGCTGGGGTAGGGGAAGCCGATGCCGACGGCGGAGCCCTGCTGCTTCGCGACCGCCTCCAGCTCGCGCAGCTGGTCGTCGATGGCGTTGCGCGCGAGGTCGCGGTCGATGATCCGGTCGGCGGCGGCGCGCGGCACGCCCGCCTTCTCGGCCGCCGCCGCGCCCTGGCTCTTCGGCGTCAGGTGCGGGTCGAGGAACAGCAGGCCGCGCGCCTTCAGGTCGTCCATCACCGGCTTCAGCGCGTCGGCGTTGCCGACGAACTTGCTGCCGGTGGTGGTGGTGATGCCGGTGTAGCCCATGACCTTGCTCATCGACCAGTGCAGCCGCTCGATGTTGCGGTCGGACGGCAGGGTGGTCAGCAGCGCGTTCGGGCCGGGGTCGTCGCGCGGGAAGCCGAGGGGCTCCATCGGCACCGACAGCATCACCTCGTGCCCCTTGGTGCGCGCCTGCTCGACCCAGGAATCGAGCCGCTCGGCGTAGGGCAGGAAGGCCAGCGTCACGCCGACCGGCAGCTTTTGCAGCGCGGCGCCGGTGGTGACGCCGGACAGCCCCATGTCGGACATGACGATGGCGATGCGCGGGCGCTTGTCGGTCGCCGGGAAGGGACGGGCGTAGACCTGCCAGGGCCGGCGGCCGTCCTCGGCGACGCGCGGCAGCGGGCCGGTCTTGGTCTCCTCGACCAGGCCCGCGGCCGGGGCGGGGGTGAGGGTGACGAACGCCTCCTGCGGCGCCGCGGCCACCGGGGAGGGCGGCGGCGGGGGCGTGGGGGCGGCGGCTGGAGCCGGTGCCGGTGCCGGTGCCGGCGTCGGGGGCTTGGCCGGCTGCGGCGGGGCGGCGCCCTTGACGGCGACGGTGACCTGCGGCAGCGCGGCCTCGCGGGCCTGCACCGTCTCCTCCCCCTGCATCGCCAGCCAGCCGCCGACCCCGGCCAGGGCCACCGCGAGGCCGCCGAAGGCGGCCAGAAGCGGCACGGGGAGCGGCTTGCGCGGCTCGCGCTCGCGGTAGCGCCAGCGCTTGACGACGTGGAGGTTCCGGAAACGCTCGCCGCCGCGCCGGATGGCGCCCATCGGATCGAACTTCAGGCGGCCCAGCATGGCGGCGGCGTTCACGGACATCCTCTGCGGTCAGTGCGCGGCGCGCGCCTGGAACAGCGCCACCCCGCGCAGCAGGTCGAGCGCGCGCGACAGCTGGTAGTCGAACGGCGGCTTGTTGTCGTTCGACGCCTCGCCGGGCTCGACCGGCGGCGCGCCCGGCGTGGCGCCCGGAGCCGGGGTCGGCGGGGCCGGCGGCGCGTTGGAGGCGCCCGGCGCCGGGGTCGGCCCCGAACCGGGAGGCGTGGCCGGCTTCGCCTTGGCGGCGTTCGGGTCGTTGTTGCGCAGCGAGTGGCGCAGGTCGGCCTCGCGGCGGCGCTGGCCCTGGGCGTCCAGCTCCTCGAGCTTGGCCGGCTTCACCTCGATGTCCGGGGTGATGCCGAGCTGCTGGATCGAGCGGCCCGACGGCGTGTAGTAGCGCGCCGTGGTCAGGCGCATGGCGCCGTGGCCGGGCAGCGGGATGATGGTCTGCACCGAGCCCTTGCCGAACGACTGCGTGCCGAGGATGACGGCGCGCTTGTGGTCCTGCAGCGCGCCGGCGACGATCTCCGACGCCGAGGCGGAGCCGCCGTTGATCAGCACGATCAGCGGCAGGCCCTTGGTCATGTCGCCGGGCTTGGCGTTGTAGCGGGTGCCCTCCTCGGCCTTGCGGCCGCGGGTGGAGACGATCTCGCCCTTGTCGAGGAAGGTGTCGGACACCGACACCGCCTGGTCGAGCAGGCCGCCCGGGTTGTTGCGCAGGTCGAGCACGTAGCCCTTCAGCTTGTCGCCGCCCTGCTGCTGGAGGGCGGTGATCGCCTTCTCCAGGCCGGACTGCGTCTGCTCGTTGAAGCTGGTGATGCGGATGTAGCCGACGTCGCCTTCCAGGCGCGAGCGCACCGACTGCACCTTGATGACGGCGCGGGTGATCGACACCTCGAACGGCTCGCCGGTCTCGCCGCGGCGGATGGTGACCTTGATGTCGGAGCCGACGGGGCCGCGCATCTTCTCCACCGCCTCGTTCAGCGCCAGCCCCATGACGGCCTCGCCGTTCAGGTGGGTGATGAAGTCGCCCGGCTGCAGGCCGGCGCGGAAGGCCGGCGTGTCGTCGATGGGGGACACGACCTTGATCAGGCCGTTGTCCATGGTCACTTCGATGCCGAGCCCGCCGAACTCGCCGCGGGTCTGCACCTGCATGTCCTGGAAGCTTTTCTTGTTGAGGTAGCTGGAGTGCGGGTCCAGCGACGTCAGCATGCCGTTGATGGCGTTCTCGATCAGCTGCTCGTCGCCGACCTTCTCCACGTATTCGGCGCGGACGCGCTCGAACACGTCGCCGAAGAGGTTGAGCTGGCGGTACGTCTCGGACGTGTTGGTGTCGGCGGCGGTCAGGCGGCCGATTCCGGCCCCTACGAACACCATGGCCGCAGCGAAAGCGGCGCGCTTCATCATTCGCATCTAGCCTTGTCCTTTCCCCTCCGGCGCGCTGAACCCGCGTTCCGGGTTAATCGGCTGACCGTGTCGTCTCAGTTCGAAGTAAAGATCCGGTGTGCCGTCGGCGGGTGACGGCATGAGGCCGACCGGTTCTCCGGTGGAGACATGCTTGCCGACGGAGGTGTCGATCCGTCCCAAACCAGCAATCAGACTATGATATCCATTGCTGTGTTCGACGATCAAGATTTGCCCGTATCCGCGAAAAGGCCCAGCGAACATCACGCTTCCGGCATAGGGCGCGAGGACGGGCGTACCGGCCCTGGCCGAAATGGTGACGCCCCGGCTGGTGCCGCCGAAGCGGTCCTGCTCGCCGTAGCGCGCGGTGACCGTGCCGCCGGCCGGCAGCCGCAGCCCGCCGTTCAGGATCGGCAGGTCGGGCGGGCGCTGCACGGCGACCACCTCGGTCTTGGCGGCCTTGCGGTCGGCCTCCTTCTGCTCGGCGGATCTCTGCTCGGCCGACCTCTGTTCCGCGGCGCGGCGTTCGGCTTCCAGCCGTCCGGCCTCCAGCCTGGCGACCGTCTCGATGGTGGCGCGGCGTTCCTGCTCGACCCGCTCCATCAGCTGCCGCAGGTCGCCGGCCTGGCTGGCCAGCCGGGCCATGTGCTGGGCGATGGTCTGGCGTTCCTCGTCGGTCTGGCGTGACAGCGCCTCGCGCCGGGCCACCAGGGCGGCGATCTCGCCCTCGCGGTTGGTCAGGTTGGCGCGGGCGGAGAGGGTGCGGGCGCGCTGCCCCTCCAGCCGCTCGCGCACGTCGGCGAGGCGTTGCAGGGCGGCGGCCAGCGCGTCGGCGCGCTCGCGCAGGGCCGGCACGGTGTCGCGCAGCAGCAGGGCCGAGCGCAGCGTGTCCACCGGCCCCTCCGGCGTGGCCATCACCACCTCGGGCGGGACGCGCGACAGCCGCTGCAGGGCGGCGAGCAGGCGGGCGATGTTCTGGCGTTCGGCGTCGAGCCTCTCGGCCTGGGCGCGCTCCTCGTCCTCCAGGCCGGCGAGGGTGCGTTCCAGCTCGCCGAGTTCGCTTTCCTGGGCGCGGGCCTGCTCGGCAAGGCCGACGAGGCGGTTGCGCAGGTCGGCCAGTTCCTTGCGGATGGCGTCCGACTGGCGCTCGAGGTCGCGCTGGCGCGCCTTGTCGGCCTGGATCTCCTGCTCGACGCGCTTCAGCGTCTGGTTGGGCGCCTCGTCCTGCGCGAACGCGGGCGAAGCGAGGAGGAGCAGGGCGAGGCAGGCAATGCCCCCTCTCCCCTCCGGGGAGAGGGGTGGGGTGAGGGGGATGTCGGGGGACCGGGCACGTCCGCAGTGCCGGACCCCCTCACCCTGTCCCTCTCCCCGGGGGGGAGAGGGAAATGTTGCCTCGGCCCTGTCGTTCATCCCCTATTCCGCGGCCTCGCGCTGGGCGGCGCGATCGATGAGGGTGTGGCCGGTCATCTCCGCCGGCTTGGGCAGGCCCATCAGGTCGAGCAGCGTGGGGGCCACGTCGGCCAGACGGCCGCTGTGCAGGCGCACGCCGGCCGGGCCGTTGACCAGCACCAGCGGCACCTTGTCCAGCGTGTGGGCGGTGTGCGGGCCGCCGGTCTCCGGGTCCTTCATCAGCTCGGCGTTGCCGTGGTCGGCGGTCACCAGCATGACGCCGCCGGCGCGGCGCACCGCCGCCTCCAGGCGCCCCAGCGAGGCGTCCACCGCCTCCACCGCCTTGATCGCCGCCGCCAGGATGCCCGAGTGGCCGACCATGTCGGTGTTGGCGTAGTTGACGACGATCAGGTCGTACTTGCCGCTGTCCACCGCCTCGACGAGCTTGTCGGTGACCTCGGCGGCCGACATCTCCGGCTGCAGGTCGTAGGTGGCGACCTTGGGCGACGGCACGAGGATGCGGTCCTCGCCGGGGTAGCAGCGCTCCTCGCCACCGTTGAAGAAGAAGGTGACGTGCGGGTACTTCTCGGTCTCGGCGATGCGCAGCTGCTTCAACCCGGCCTCCGACACGATCTCGCCCAGCACCTTGGTGATGGATTTCGGCGGAAAGATGGTCGTCATCAGCGTGTTGAGGTCCGTCGAGTACTCGACCAGACCGACGGCGGCGGCGAACTTGACCGTCGCCGCGCGCTCGAAGCCGCCGAAGGCCGGGTCGAGCAGCGCCGCCAGGATCTCGCGGGCACGGTCGGCGCGGAAGTTCGCCATCAGGACGGCGTCGCCGTCCTTCATGCCGGCGTAGCCGTCGATGACCGTGGGTTCGATGAACTCGTCGTACTTCTCTCGGGCGTAGCTCTGCTCGATGGCCTGGATCGGGTCGGCGGCGCTCTTCTCGCCCTTGCCCTCGACCATCGCCCGGTAGGCCTTGGCGACGCGGTCCCAGCGCTTGTCGCGGTCCATCGCCCAGTAGCGGCCGATCACCGTGCCGATGGAGACGCCGGGCAGGCCGTGCACGTCGGCCATGAACTCGGCCACCTGGTCCTTGGCGCTGTCGGGCGGCACGTCGCGGCCGTCGGTGAAGGCGTGCACGACGACCTCCAGCCCTTCCTGCGACAGGGTGGAGGCGAGCGCCGCGATGTGGTCCTGGTGCGAGTGCACGCCGCCCGGCGACAGCAGGCCCATCAGGTGGACGCGCCCGCCGGTGCGTTTGAGCGCCTTGGCCATGTCGTTCAGCGCCTTGTTGCGGCTGAACTCGCCCTCGACGATGGCGTGGTCGATCATCACGAGGTCCTGCATGACCACGCGGCCGGCGCCGAGGTTCATGTGCCCGACCTCGGAGTTGCCCATCTGCCCCTTGGGCAGGCCGACCTCCTCCTCCGACGCGTTCAGGAAGCCGGTCGGCTCCCCCGACCACAGACGGTCCCACACCGGGGTGTTGCCCTGGGCGATGGCGTTGTCCGCCGTCTCCTCGCGATACCCCCAGCCGTCCAGCACGCACAGGACGACGGGGCGGGGGCGTTTGGTGTCGGTCATGGCGGTCTTCTCCAGATCAGGGTCGCTCAGCGGTTCGGCTAACTAATATATCAGTTTCACGCCCGATGATAGGGGTGTCCCGCCAGAATCTGCTGGGCGCGGTACAGCTGCTCGGCCAGCATCCCGCGCACCATCATATGGGGCCAGGTCGCCGGACCGAAAGCCAGCAGGAAGGCGGCGCGCCGCCGCACCTCCTCGCCGTGCCCGTCGGCGCCGCCGATCAGGAAGGCGAGGTCGCCCACCCCGGAATCCCGCCAGCCGCCGACGCGCTGGGCGAAGGCGGCGCTGGACAGCGCGGTTCCCCGTTCATCGAGCGCAACGATGATGGCGCCCGCGGGCACCGCGTCCAGCAGAAGCTCGGCTTCCTGGCGCTTCAATTCTTCGGGAGGCAGGCGCTTCTTGACCTCGACCTCGCGCAGGGTCAAGGGCCAGCCGAGCCGGCCGGCGTACTCCTCGTACAGGTCGCGAGCCGGGCCACCCCGCGCCCGCCCGACGGCGGCGAGCCACAGGCGCATGGTCCGGCTCCCGTTTCCCCTGCCGTCAGGCCATCAGCCGCTGCGGTTCGGCGCGCGGCAGGTCGAGGCCCCACATCTTCTCGATGTTGTAGAAGGTGCGGACCTCGGGCCGGAACAGGTGGACGATGACGTCGCCGGCATCGATCAGCACCCAGTCGCACTGGGGCTGCCCTTCGATCTCGACGCCGCCGATGCCCGCGACCCGCAGCCGCTCGCGCAGCTTCTCGGCCATGCTCGCGATGTGCCGGGTGTTGCGTCCCGACGCCACGATCATGTAATCCGCGATGCTGGTCTTGCCGGCGAGGTCGATGACGACGACGTTGTCGGCCTGGTCGTCGTCCAGGGCTTGCTCGATGAGCGCCTTCAGTTCCTGGGGAACGGGCGCGGGCCGCACGGGGGACGCGGCGGCCGGTTGCATGAACGTACTGATGGTTCCCACCTCGGTTACCAGGGGTCACGACCCGCGGGCACGCGCCCGGCGGATCGCCGTCGCCGAAGCCGGATGCAGCGGGTTGCGCAGGAAGGTCCAGGCCGGCGGTGTCGCATCGGCCAACCCCCTGGCCCGGAGATCGGGCACCCGGCGACGGGCAAAGCGCTGCGCGGCTACGCCGCCCAGTGCACCAAGAGAATAAGTCGGCCGGCTGAAGACCGCAATGGGCACCAGCCGGAATATCCGCGTCCAGTCCCTCCAGCGTGGGATTTGACGGAGGTTGTCGGCTCCCATCAGCCAGACGAAGCGGGTTTTCGGGAAGCGGCGGGTGAGCTGCTTCAGGGTGTCCGCGGTGTAGCGGGTGCCGAGGCTGCACTCCAGGGCGGTGACGCGGATGCGCGGGTGCCGCGCGGCGATCCGCGCCCAGGCGAGCCGCTCGGCGAGGCTGCCCATGTCGGCTGCGGACTTCAGCGGGTTCTGCGGGCTGACCAGCCACCAGACCTGGTCGAGCCCGAGCGCGTTCAGCGCGTAGACGCTGATGTGCCGGTGCCCGGCGTGCGCGGGATTGAACGAGCCCCCGAGCAGCCCGATGCGCAGCCCGGCGTGCTGGGGGCCGGAGTATTTGTGGGGTGTGCGCGCGCTGGGCCCCCACCCAACCCTCCCCCACTTCGCGGGGGAGGGCTCAGTTCCTCTCCTCGTCGTAGATGGGGGGAAGTTAGGAGGGGGGCCCGACGCGGGGGCCTTACGGCCGCGTCTGCCCATCGCCGCGCACGACATACTTGTAGCTGGTCAGCTGTTCCGCGCCCACCGGGCCGCGGGCGTGGAACTTGTCGGTGGAGATGCCGATCTCCGCGCCCATGCCGAACTCGCCGCCGTCCGCGAACTGCGTCGAGGCGTTCCACAGCACGATGCCGCTGTCCACCCGCTGCAGGAAGCGCTCCGCCGCCGCCGGATCCTCGGTGACGATGGCGTCGGTGTGGTGCGAGCCGTGGCGGTTGACGTGGTCGATGGCGGCGTCCACCCCGTCCACCACGCCGCAGGCGATGACGGCGTCCAGGTACTCGGTGTCCCAGTCCTCCGCCGTCACCGGCACGACGCGCGCGTCCGCGGCTCGCGCCGCCTCGTCGCCGCGCACCTCGCAGCCGGCGTCGAGCAGGTCCTTGACCAGCGGCGCCAGCAGGGTGCCGGCCGCCGCGCGGTCGACCAGCAGCGTCTCGGCGGCGCCGCAGATCGAGGTGCGGCGCATCTTGGCGTTCAGCACCACCTTGCGCGCCTTCTCCGGGTCGGCGCCCTTGTCGACGTAGACGGTGTTGTTGCCGTCCAGGTGCTTGATGACCGGGATGCGGCTCTCCTCGGCGATGCGCTGGATCAGCGACTTGCCGCCGCGCGGCACGATCACGTCGATATGGTCGCGCATGGTCAGCATGTGCCCCACCGCGGCGCGGTCGGTGGTGGGGACGAGCTGGACGCACGCCTCCGGCAGGCCGGCGGCGCGCAGCCCCTCGGCGAGGCAGTCGGCGATGGCGCGCGAGGAATGGAAGCTCTCCGACCCGCCGCGCAGCACGGCGGCGTTGCCGGACTTCAGGCACAGCCCGCCGGCGTCGGCGGTCACATTGGGCCGGCTTTCGTAGATGATGCCGATCACGCCCAGCGGCACGCGCACGCGCTGGATCACCAGGCCGTTGGGCCGCGTCCATTCGGCCAGCACGGCGCCGATGGGATCGGGGAAGGCGGCGATGTCCTCCAGCCCCTTGGCCATCGCCTCGATGCGGGCGTCGTTCAGCAGCAGGCGCTCCACCATGGGGCCGGCGATGCCGCGGGCCCTGGCGGCCTCCACGTCGCGGTCGTTGGCCGCCTGGATCTCCGCTTTGCGGGCGCGGATGGCCGCGGCGGCGGCCCTCAGGGCCTGGTCCTTCCGCGGGCTCGGCGCGTTCGCCAGCACGGCGGAGGCGTCGCGGGCGGCACGGCCCAGCGACAGCATCTGATCGAGCAGGGAATCGGCGGTTTGAGCGGACGCGGACACGGGAGTCGTTCCTTTGCGATGCGGTAAAGGGGGCGACTGTAACGAATTCGGAGCCACGCGGAAAGCGGATGATCTTTGCCGTTCGGTGCGTCCCACGCCCATGCTACGGTGCGCGCCCGGCTTGTCCGTGCTGGAGGCATCAGAGTGACCGTCTTCTTCCTCGATCCCGGCATCCAGACCTTCAGCGGACACCACACCAACACCGTGTTCTCCCTGAGCCAGGAACTGCGCCGCCGCGGGCAGGACGTGCGGGTCGTCGGGCACCGCCATCTCGCCCCGAACGTCGTGGAGGCGCTCGGCGCGGAGCCGTTCTTCTCGCTCGGCACCTACGAGGTCACCAGCACCGACCCGATCTGCGGCCCGCTGGAGACGTTGATCGATGGCGCCGTGATGATCATGGGCGACCTGCGGCGGCTGAATCCGGTGCCCGGCGACGTCATGGTGTGGCCGACCGCCCGGCCGCACCACATCGTCGCCATGGGGAACCTTCTGCGGTCCTGGCCGTCGCCGGTGCTCAGCGTCTTCACGGCCGGGTTCCGCTGCGCCGAGCCGGAGAGTGCCTACTGGCGTTTCGCCTGCCGGCGCCTGCCGCCGGCGGCGCCGGTCGTGCTCGCCGCAACGGCGGACCTGATGGCGGGCGACTACGCCGATGTGGTGGGGCGGCCGTTCGTCACCGCTCCCAACCCGCACGAGGGCCGCTTCCGCGACCGCAGCGGCGCCGATCCGGTGGTGATCGGCGTCCTCGGCCACCAGCGGCCCGCGAAGGGGACGCAACTGCTGCCGCAGGTGATCCGCTGGACGCGCGGCAACGCGCGCTGGCTGGTGCACGACAGCGGCACCGACGCGGGCCCTATCCTCGACGATCTGGAAACCCTGCCTAACGTCCGCGTGGTCCGCTCCAAGACGACGGACTGGCAGGGGCTGCTCGACTCGTGCGACGCCCTGCTCATGCCCTATTCGCGCACGGAGTACGAACGGATGCACAGCGGGCTGGTGGCGGAGGCCATCGCCTGCGGCCTGCCGTTCGTCATTCCGGATGCCCCGGCGCTGGTCGAGCAGGCCAGCGAGGCCGGCTGCGTCGCCTATGACGGGGACGGCGCCGAAGCGGTGACCGATGCCGTCGAGACGCTGCTCCAGCACTTCAAGCCGCTGGCCTGGGCGGCGCGCTCCGAAGCCGCCCGCTACGCCGAGCGCAACGGTCCGGGGCGCTGGGTCGATTGGCTGATGCAGCGCGCGGCGGACGCCGGGCTGCCCGGCTGCGCCTGAGCCCCGGCTCCGGCAGGGCGCCGGTCGCCCACGTGCGCGCCCACAGGCGGAGGAGGGCATCCGCACACCGCCCTGTGTTCCCGGTGCTGCAGGCCATGCGTCACGGCACGCTGGTATCCAGCGCCAGCGTGTCGATCAGAAAGCTGCCGTCGGCTTCGATGGCGAAATGGTGGCGCACCTCCTCCGACACGGTCGCCTGCAAGGAACGGATCGCCTGGGCATGCAGGTCTGGGGTCCGCGTGCGCGCGGTCCAGGTGGCGAAATCCATGCGCAGCCGGCGCGGCGTGATGGCGTTGACGGTGAAACCGGCGCGCGACAGGGAGGCCACCCACTCCGCGGCGGTGTAGTTCCGAGCGTGCGAAGGGTCGCGCAACGTCTCGACCACCTGCAGATGCGTGTCCAGAAGCGGCCGGGCGGGCGAGATCACGTCGATGAAGATGGCCCGCCCGCCAGCGGCCAGCACACGCCGGGCCTCCCGCAGGCCGGCGTCCAGATCATGCCAGTGGTGGGCGCTGAAACGGCTGAGGACGATGTCGAAACGCCCGTCCGCGAACGGCAGCCGTTCGGCCGGGCTCTGCTGCACCGAGAGGTTCCGCAATCCGCGTTCGGCCGCGGTGCGGGTGACCTCGTTCAGCATCTCCGGCGACAGATCGACGGCGACCACCTCGCCGACGTGCGGGGCCACGCGGTAGCCGACGTGACCGCCACCACACCCCAGGTCGAGGACACGTGCGCCGGTGCAGCCGCGGACCGCGGCCTCCAGCTGGTCGAGATCCTCGCCGCCGGCGTGCACGGCGCTGAGGACGTAGGCATTGGCGCGGGGACCATATTGGTCGGCGACGAAGGCGTGATGGCTGTTGCTCATGGGTGGGCTCCTGTGTCGGTGAGCCCAGCGTCGGCGATCACTTAACCTGGTACAAGGCAGGCTCTTATCCTGGTATATCAACTGCCACCATGATCCCCACGCTCGAACAGCGGCGCCTTCTCGGCGCGTTCCTGCGCGCGCACCGCGAGCGGCTGACGCCGGCCGACGCCGGCATCCAGGGAGGTCCGGTGCGCCGGCGGACGCCGGGCTTGCGGCGGGAGGAGGTGGCGCACCTCTGCGGCCTGAGTCCGACGTGGTACACGTGGATCGAGCAGGGCCGGGACGTGTCCGTCTCGCCCGCGGCCCTGTCGCGCATGGCCGAGGCGTTGCGGCTCACCGCCGCCGAACGTGCTTACCTGTTCGAGCTGGCGCGCAGGCGTGATCCGGCAGACGGATCCGCGCCGGTGGACGCGCCCGCGGCGCTGCTGGCGGCGGTCGAGTCGGTGACGGCGCCGGCCTACGTTCTCGACCGCCTGTGGCAGGCGTGCGCCTGGAACGACCCGGCGGCGCGGCTGTTCGGCGGCTGGTTGGGAGGGCCGGACCGCAATCTGTTGCGGTATGTCTTTCTCGATCCGGCGGCGCGGGACTTCATCGATGATTGGGAGAACCGCGCCCGGCGCCTGCTGGCCGAGTTCCGCGCCGACACCGGGCGCCGCGCCGACGACTCCGGCCTGCAAGACCTGACGGAGGAGTTGCGCCGCCGCAGCCAAATGTTCGCACGCTTCTGGGACGACCACGGCGTTCTGGAGCGCGAAGGCGGCGTGCGGACGTTCAATCACCCCGCGGACGGGCTGGTCCGTTACGAGCAGGTCACGCTGATCCCGGCCGGGCGGTCGGACTGCAAGCTGGTCATGCTGCTGGGGCCGATGGCCTGAGCGCGCCGGTTCAATCCGCCGCGAGGCGCCGGCAATCCCCGGCCATCTCGCACAGCGCGTCCCAGTCCACCTCGCCGGGGTGGCCGACGACGTGGTCGGCCATCTCGAAGACGAGGTGGGCGTGCTGCGGCCACGCCACCGTCAGCATGCCGGCGGCCTTGGCGGCGCGGGCGCCGGTCGGGCTGTCCTCGATGGCGGCGCAGGCTTCCGGCGGCACGCCCAGGCGCTCGGCGGCGCGCAGGTACGGTTCCGGGTCGGGCTTGCCGTTCACCACGTCGTCGCGGCAGATGGCGAACTCGAAATGCGTCAGGCCCATGTAGCCGAGGTTGGCCGCCACCGCCCGCCGGCCGCTGTTCGACACGCAGGCCTGGCGCAGGCCGCGCGCGGCGAACGCCTCGACCAGCGCGAAGGCGCCGTCGCGCGGCGCCACCTCGTGGATGCGCTGGATGTAGTGGTCGGTGATGGCGCCGGCCCACTGCTCGAAGCTCACCGGCATCGGGCGCTCGGCGTGCAGGCGGGCGTAGAAGTCGGGGAAGGAGATGCCGAGCGTCGCCGCGTACTGCGCGTCGGTGATGTCGTAGCCGTGCGACCGGCACACCGCGAGCGTGGCGCGCTGGTGCCACGGCTCGCTGTCCAGCAGCGTGCCGTCGATGTCCCAAAGGATGGCCTGAAGGGGAGGGCGGCCCCCCATCATCGAATCAACCGTCATCGCACCACCAGATCGTCGCGATGGATCATCTCGTCGCGGCCACGATAGCCGAGAATCGCCTCGATCTCCTGGCTCTTGCGGCGGCGGATCAGGCGTGCCTCGTCGGAGCCGTAGGCCGACAGGCCGCGCGCCAGCTCGCGTCCCTCGCGGTCGCGGACGATGACCACGTCGCCGCGCTCGAACTCGCCCTCCACCTCGGCGACGCCGGCCGGGAGCAGGCTGGCGCCCTGCTTCAGCGCGCGGACGGCGCCGTCGTCCACCACCAGCACGCCCACGGCGTTGAGGTGGCCGGCGATCCACGCCTTGCGGGCGCTGGAGGGCTCGGCGGCGGGCAGGAACCAGGTGCACGGCGCGCCGCCGTCGCGTTCGGCCTTCTCCAGCGCGGCCAGCGGGTTCATGCGCTTGCCCTTGGCGATGACCATGCGGCAGCCGGCCGACATGGCGACGCGCGCCGCGGCGATCTTGGTCACCATGCCGCCGGAGCTGTAGCCGGGCGGCGGCTCGCCGGCCATGCCCTCGATGTCCGGGGTCAGCTCGGCCACCACCGGGATGTGGGTGGCGTCCGGGTCCTTGCGCGGGTCGGCGGTGTAGAGCCCGTCGATGTCGGACAGCAGCACCAGCGTGTCGGCGCTGATCATCTGCGCCACGCGGGCGGCGAGGCGGTCGTTGTCGCCGAAGCGGATCTCGGCGGTGGCGACCGTGTCGTTCTCGTTGATCACCGGCACGGCGCCCAGCTTCAGCAGCGTGTCGATGGTGGCGCGGGCGTTGAGGTGGCGGCGCCGCTCCTCGGTGTCCTCCAGCGTCAGCAGCACCTGGGCGACGGTGACGTCGTGGCGGGCCAGCGTCTCCTGGTAGGCGTGCGCGAGGCGGATCTGCCCGGTGGCGGCGGCGGCCTGCTTCTCCTCCAGCTTGAGGGGGCGGCCGACGAGGCCCAGATGCTCGCGCCCGGCGGCGACGGCGCCGGAGGTGACGATCACCACCTCGGTGCCGCGCTTGCGGGCGGCGGCCACGTCGTCGGCCAGTGCGTCCAGCCATTCCCGGCGGATCTTGTGGCTGCCGCTGTCCACCAGCAGCGCCGAGCCGATCTTGATGACCAGCCGGCGGGCGTCGAGCAGGGTGGGGACGGACAGGGCCGTGGCCTCAGCGCTGGTCGCCATCCTCACCGTCCTCCCCGTCGGCCCAGTTGTCGTCGTCCTCGTCCCACCCGATCATGTCGGGGTCGCGGTTGGTGCGGAAGGTCGGGATGTCCGGCCGCTGCGTCTTGGTGGCGGTCGGGTGCAGGACGCCCGGCTCCTCCTCCTTCGACGCCTTGATGGCGCCGAGCAGGCGGTACAGAACCTCCTTCACGCCCTGGCCGGTGGCGCCGGAGAGGATCATCACCTCGGCGCCCGAAGCCTCCTCCAGCGCCGCCTTCTTCTCCTCGATCTCCTCCTCGAGGATGGCGTCGGCCTTGTTCAGGCCGATGATCTCCGGCTTGCCGGCGATGACGCCGCCGCCGTAGGCCTCCAGCTCGCCGCGGATGACGCGGTACGACTCGACGACGTCCTCGGCGGTGCCGTCGATGAGGTGCAGCAGGATGCGCGTGCGCTCGACGTGGCCGAGGAAGCGGTCGCCCAGGCCGTGGCCCTCGTGCGCGCCCTCGATCAGGCCGGGGATGTCGGCGATGACGAACTCCTCCTCGCCGGCGCGCACCACGCCCAGGTTGGGGGCCAGCGTGGTGAAGGGATAGTCGGCGATCTTCGGCTTGGCCGCCGTGGTGGCCGCCAGGAACGTCGACTTGCCGGCGTTCGGCAGGCCGACGAGGCCGGCGTCCGCGATCAGCTTGAGGCGCAGCCACACCCAGCGCTCCTCGCCCGGCCAGCCGGGGTGCGACTTGCGCGGGGCGCGGTTGGTCGAGGTCTTGAAGTGCGCGTTGCCGAATCCGCCGTCGCCGCCCTTCAGCAGCACGATCCGCTGCCCGGCCTCGGTCATGTCGGCGAGCACGGTCTCCTGGTCCTCGTCGAGGATCTGGGTGCCGACGGGCACGCGCAGCACGATGTCGTCGCCCTTGGCGCCGGTGCGGTCGCTGCCCATGCCGTGATTGCCGCGCTTGGCCTTGAAGTGCTGGGCGTAGCGGTAGTCGATCAGCGTGTTGAGGCCGTTCACCGCCTCGATGATGACGTCGCCGCCGCGCCCGCCGTTGCCGCCGTCCGGGCCGCCGAACTCGATGAACTTCTCGCGCCGGAACGCCACCGCGCCGGGGCCGCCGTCGCCGCTCTTGAGGAAAACCTTGGCCTGATCGAGGAACTTCATGGCGCGATTCTTACAGTGGGTTCGACAACGTCCCCTATCCCGTCATCCCCGCGAAAGCGGGGATCCAGTGCTCGCGTCGGCGAGCCACATGAGTCATGTCGCCCCTGACGGGGCTCTATCCTGGATCCCCGCCTGCGCGGGGATGACGGCCGAGAGAAGGGCCGAGAGACTATAACAGCAGAAACGAAAAACGGGGGCCGGTCGCCCGGTCCCCCGAATTCGTAGACGCCCCGGAGGGTCGTGCGGCTTACTCGGCCGCGACGGCAACCTCGGTCGCCACGACCTGGACGAAGGTCCGGCCCTGCGACGAGCGCTTGAACGCCACCTGGCCGTCCGTCAGGGCGAACAGGGTGTGGTCCTTGCCGATGCCGACGTTGGTGCCCGGGTGGTACTTGGTGCCGCGCTGGCGGACCAGGATGTTGCCGGCGATCACCAGCTCACCACCGAACTTCTTGACGCCGAGACGGCGGCCGTCGGAGTCGCGCCCGTTGCGCGAGGAGCCGCCTGCCTTTTTATGAGCCATAGTCCTACTCCTTACATACGGCTGCGGCTCACGCCGCGCCGTTGATCCCGGTGATGCGCAGGACGGTCAGGTCCTGGCGATGGCCGTTCTTGCGGCGGTAGTTCTGGCGCCGCTTCTTCTTGAAGACGATGATCTTCGGGCCACGGTCCTGGGCGACGACCTCGGCGGCCACCGAAGCGCCCGCCACCGTCGGCGTGCCGATCGTCGTGGAGCCGGCGTCGCTGACCATCAGCACGTCATCGAGCGTGATGGAAGCGCCAGCCTCGGCCTCGAGCTTCTCGACCTTGATCACGTCGCCAGAGGCGACCTTGTACTGCTTGCCGCCGGTGCGGATCACTGCGAACATTGTCGTATACCCATTGCAGAACAAACGGCGGGCCGCCCGCCCACCGTTGTTGGTGCGTGCCCGTTCGTGAGAGCGGCGATTTATACGCGTCTTCCCCGCAGAGTCAACAGGGTTTGGGAGCCCGGATCGGCGAAAGCCGGGGGCGCGGCTTGCCGTGTCGGCCATGTGTTGATGATTCATACCACGGAGGCACAGAGGCACAGAGAGACACGGAGAAGAGAGTGCCGGTGCATGCCTTCTCTGTGCCTCTGTGTCTCTGTGGTTCTGATCGCCGCTTCAGGATGCTGCTCAAGATACAAGCAGTCATGCCCCTGGCGCGCCACGCGTCCCCACCCTTGGCCGGCCCTTCGCCAGACGCCGCGACTCGTTGAGTCTCCTGGGCTTTGCCTATCGATTCCGCATCTCGAGTCCATCTGCCCGAAAACGTGGCAGATAAATTGCAAGCAGTTGCGCCGTCGAACGCTGACACGGCTGAATATCTCGGCTTTGCTGCACAAGGAATGGGCCCTTGGCCCGCCGAACGCAACGAAACCGAAGGGTCCGGCCGGCGGCGTGGGGTGGATGGGGAATCGGCCACTCCGCAGGCAGGTGCACAGTTTTTGGGCTAACGACCGGCGCGGGGCGCGCCAGTGGATGGGGAAGCAGGACTTATGGAACTTCGGCTGATCGGAAAGGCGGCCCCGGCGGGGCTGATCGGCGCGCTCGCCACGGCGCTGCCGGCCATGGCGGCAGACGCGCCGGCCCCCGCGCTGGCGCCCTCGGGGGCGAACACGGCGTGGATCCTGGTGGCGTCGGCGCTGGTGCTGTTCATGACGCTGCCGGGGCTGGCGCTGTTCTACGGCGGCCTCGTGCGGGCGCGCAACGTGCTGTCCGTGCTGATGAACTGCTTCGCGATCTGCTGCGTCGCCTCGCTGATCTGGGTGACGTTCGGCTACAGCCTCGCCTTCGACGGCACGGCGCCGTACCTGGGCGGCCTGGGCAAGACGTTCCTGGCCAACATGGACGCGGCGATGCCCGCCTCCGGCCTGCCGGAGAACGTCTTCGCGCTGTTCCAGATGACCTTCGCCATCATCACCCCGGCGCTGATCATCGGCGCTTTCCCGGAGCGCGCACCCTTCGCCTTCGTGGTGGTGTTCTCGACCGTGTGGCTGGTGCTGGTCTACCTGCCGGCGGCGCACTGGCTGTGGGGCGGCGGCTGGCTGGCGGCCATGGGGGCGCTGGACTTCGCCGGCGGCATCGTCGTGCACACCACGGCCGGCGTGTCGGCGCTGGTGGCCGCGGTCATGATCGGCCGCCGCAAGGGCTTCCCGCACGAGCTGATTCCGCCGCACAGCCCGGCCATGACCATGACCGGCGCCGGCATCCTGTGGGTGGGCTGGTTCGGCTTCAACGGCGGCAGCGCGCTGGCCGCCGACCAGAGCGCCGCAGCCGCCATCATCGCCACGCACGTCGCCGCCTCGGCCGGCGCGCTGACCTGGACCGCCATCGAGTGGCTGAAGCTGGGCAAGCCGACCTCGGTCGGCCTGGTCACCGGCTGCGTCGCGGGGCTCGCCACCGTCACCCCGGCGGCCGGCTACATCGGGCCGGGCGGCGCCATCGTGCTGGGCGCGCTGGGCGGCGCGGTGTGCTTCCAGTGCGTGCTGTACGTCAAGCAGCGCCTGCTGATCGACGATTCGCTGGACGTGTTCGCCGTGCACGGCGTGGGCGGCATGCTGGGCTCGCTGCTGCTGGCGGTGTTCGCGCTGAAGGGCCTGGGCGGCAACGGCCTGGCCGAGGGGATGACGTGGCTGGGCCAGCTCGGCGTGCAGGCGCTGGCGGTGGGCGTCACCGCGCTGTGGTCGGGCGCGGTGACCTGGGCGATCATCAAGGCGGTCAACGTCGCCATCGCGCGCCGCGTCAGCGCCGAGGAGGAGTACGAGGGCCTCGACCTCTCCACCCACGGCGAGCGCGCGTATGAAATCAGCTGAGTGAAAAATTCCGGCGCTGCGGGTTCATCTTAGGGCTTGCAGCGCCGGAACGCTTCGGTTAGGTTCCGCGCCGCTCCGCACCGCGGGGCGCCACGGATGGGTGGCAGAGTGGTTGAATGCACCGCACTCGAAATGCGGCATACCCGCAAGGGTATCGGGAGTTCGAATCTCCCCCCATCCGCCAGTTTCCCCGCATGAGCGGGTACGAAAGAGCCCCCGGCCTCATGGCGCGGGGGCTTTTTCGTTTCTACCCCGCCACCATCTCGTACAGGTTCCACGCCGTCTTCTTCGCCACCCGGTCGTACAGCGTGCGCGCCCGGTAGTTGTCGTCGGCGGTGATCCAGCGCACGATCGGCCAGCCGCGCTGCCCGGCGACGCGGCGCAGCTCCTCCAGCAGGACCTCGCCGACGCGGCCGCCGCGCGCCTCCGGATCGACGAACAGGTCGTTGAGGAAGCCCACCTCCATCCCGCGGCTCGGGCTCGGCTCGCCGCGGAAGTGGGCGAGGCCGACGACGCGGCCGTCCTGCATCGCCACCAGACCCTCCAGCGGGTGCGCCGGGTCGTGCAGCCATGCCCACACGCGGTCGAGCACCGCCTCGTCCTCCGGCCACTTGTAGAAGGTGCGGTAGCCGCGGAACAGCGGCCGCCAGCCGGCCTCGTGCTCATGGGCCAGGGGGAGGACGGTGACGGTCTCAGCCATGCGTGGTCTCCAGTCTGCGGGAATCAGCCCCGCGTTTATCAGCCCAGGCGCGGGCGGTGGTCGGGCGGCCGTCGGCGTCGATCAGGCCGCGCTCGAACAGCTCGGCGGCGTGGCCGGCGAACCAGTCGGCGGTGCTCGACCGCTCCCACGCCTCCATCCAGTTCTGCTCCAGGAAGGCGAGGATGGCGGGGTGGCCCAGCTCCGCCTCCCACAGGATGCCGAGCAGCGAGGTCTGCGCCTCCTCGTGCATGCACTGCTGGAAGGTCTGCGTCTGCTGGGCGCGCGCTTCGGCGCGGCGGCTGGTCTCCGGGCCGGGGCCGAGGCCGAACTCGAGCAGGCCGCGGCGCTCCGGCGCGGCGCACAGCCAGTGCGCCACCTCGTGCACGATCACCGTGGCCTCGACTTCGGTGCGGATGACGTGGCCGTCCCACATGAAGGAGGCGCTGGGCTTCTCGTCCAGCGTGCCGATGCCGTGCGCGTGCGCCAGCGCGACGCCGTCGGCGCGCTGCTCCGGCGTATCGACGCCGCCGGTCACCGGCCACGTCGCGGCGATGCGGCGGAAGGCGGCCAGCGGCTGCGGGCGGTCGGCGAGGTGCGCGGCCATGCGCTCCAGCGCGTCGGGCAGGGTGTCGGCGGGGATGGGCGTCAGGATCATCGGGGACCGGTTCGGTGGCGGCTCATGGAACGTCGGGTCCTATTTGCGCCGCCGGGCGGGCGGGCCGCAAGAGGCGGCTGCCGAAGGGGATGGAATAAGCGTCGGGCACGGAACGTTCGTGCGGGTGGTTGTTGTGCGCCGCGGTACGGGCAGACGCGCGTGCGAATCGGCCAATGGTCACAAGACAGGCATTTTGCCCACACGTAGGTCTCATGGTATACGCGACGAAGGCACACGGACCGGCCGGGGTCCCGCAGCCCGTTGGACGGCATCCGGCAGCGCGTGAAGTGAGCTTGCGGTCCCCCATGTCCCTCGTCGAGGCGCCCGAGGCGCCCACCCTGGTACGTTCCCCCGCCGATCCGGACGGCAAGGCCGCAGGCGGCGGTTCCGGGCGCCGGCTGCTGTCGGTGGTCATCCCCTTCTACAACGAGGGCCCCAACGTCGAGGCGCTGTTCGCGCGGCTGACGCCGGTGCTCGACCGGCTCGACATGGCGTGGGAGGTGGTCTGCGTCAACGACGGCAGCCGCGACGACACGCTGGAGCGCCTGGTCGCCGCGCACGGCCGCGACGAGCGCATCAAGGTGGTCGACCTGTCGCGCAACTTCGGCAAGGAGCTGGCGCTGTCCGCCGGCCTGGCGCACGCCCGCGGCGACGCCGTGGTGCCGATGGACGCCGACCTGCAGCACCCGCCCGAGGTGCTGCCGCTGTTCATCGCCAAGTGGCGGGAAGGCTTCGACGTGGTGGTGGCGGCGCGCCACGCCCGGATCGGCCAGTGCTGGAAGCACCGGCTGTTCGCCCGCGCCTTCTACTGGGTGTTCGACACGCTGTCGGACGTCAAGCTGCCGCGCGAGGTCGGCGACTTCCGCCTGATGGACCGCAAGGTGGTCGAGGTCATCAACCGGATGCCCGAGCGCTCGCGCTTCATGAAGGGCATCTTCGCCTGGGTCGGCTTCCGCCAGACCGTGGTGTCGTACGAGCAGGGCCAGCGCGCCGGCGGCGACACCAAGTGGGGCTTCGTCAAGCTGCTGCGCTTCGCCATCGACGGGCTGACGTCGTTCTCCACCTTCCCCCTGCGGGTGTGGAGCTTGATCGGCGTCATGGTATCGGGCTTCGCGTTCGTGTACATCGTGCTCCGCCTGCTGCGGACGCTGCTGTTCGGCGTGGACGTGCCGGGTTACGAATCCCTGATCGTCTCGGTGCTGTTCATGGGCGGCCTGCAACTCATCACGCTTGGAATCATTGGCGACTACCTCGGCCGGGTGTTCGAGGAGGTCAAGGGTCGCCCGCTGTTCATCGTCCGCTCGACGCACGGCATCGCCGAGGGCGCCGAGGCCGAGGCGGCAGCGCGCCATCGGGTGCCGGAGGCGCCGCTGTGAATTATCAGGTCTTTCCGACGGATCCGGCCATCCGTGCCGGCACGCGCGCCGACGTGGACTACGGCACGGTGTGGGACCAGCTGGCCCGCGTGCTGCTGCTCGGCATGCTGGTGCTGGTCGTGCTGTCCTTCCAGGACTACGGCATCACCACCGACGAGGAGGTGCAGCACATCTACGGCAAGGAGCTGCTGTCCTTCTACCTGTCGGGGTTCCAGGACCAATCCGCCTTCCATTTCAAGGACCTGTACCTGTACGGCGGGCTGTTCGACCTGGCGGTCGCCACCCTGATCCCGGTCTCGCCCTTCGACGAGTACGCCACCCGCCACCTGCTGTGCGGCCTGATCGGCGTGGTCGGCGTCGCCGGCACCTGGCGGCTCGGCCGCGTGCTGGCCGGCCCGCGCGCCGGCTTCCTGGCGGCGGCGGGGCTGGCGCTGTGCGGCGTCTACTACGGGGCGATGTTCAACAACACCAAGGACGTGCCGTTCGCGGCCGGCATGGTGTGGATGCTGTACTTCGCCACCCGCATCCTGCAGCAGATGCCCAGGCCCAGCCGCTCGGCGGCGTGGAAGTTCGGGCTGACGCTCGGCCTGACGCTGGGCATCCGCGTCGGCGCGGTGTTCGGGGTGTTCTACCTGGGGCTGGCGCTGCTGCTGCACCTCGCCGTGGTGTGGCACCTGGAAGGGCGCAAGCAGATGCTGCACGACGCCCGGCTGTCGTTCCTGATCCTGCTGCCGGCGCTGCCGATCGCCTACGTGGTGATGGCGGTGTTCTGGCCGTGGGCGGTGCTGAACCCGCTGAACCCGCTGGAGGCGCTGCAGGCGTTCTCGCGCGTGCCGCTGAAGATCATCACCCTGCTGAACGGCCAGAACGTGCTGTCCAGCGACCCGCCCGCCTCCTACGTGCCGATGTACCTGGCGGTGAAGCTGCCCGAGGCGCTGGTGGTCGGGCTGGGTGTCGCGGTGATGATGGGCGTGGTGGCATTGCTGCGCCTGGAATCGCAGCCGTGGCGCCGGCACGTCGCGGTGACCTGGGTGCCGACGGTGCTCGGCGCCTTCGTGCCGATCGTCGTCTTCATGCTGATGCGGCCGACCATCTACAACGGCATCCGCCACTTCCTGTTCGTCATCCCGCCGATGGCGGTGATGGCCGCCTACGCCGCCGACCGCGGCTGGTCGGTGGCCGAGCAGTGGAGGCGGCGCGCCGGGCACGTCTTCGCCGGGGCGCTGACGGTGCTGGGCGTGGTCTATCTCTGGCAGCTGACCAGCATGCATCCCAACCAGTACGTCTACTACAACAAGTTCATCGGCGGCCTGCGCGGCGCGGTGGGCAAGTTCGAGCTGGACTACTGGGGCAACTCGCTGCACGAGGCGACGCAGGAGCTGATCGCCTTCATCGAGCGCGAGAACAACGGCGAGGCGCCCAAGACCACCTACACGCTCTCGGTGTGCGGCAACCCGCTGGCGGTGCGCTACGACCTGCCGCCGTGGCTGAAGCTGGTGGACAAGGACCCGGACTGGCGGCGCGCCGACTTCTTCATGGCGTTCACCCAGGTGCGCCGCTGCCCCGACCTGCTGGACGGCCAGCCGATCCTGGAGATCAACGCCGACGGCGTGCCGCTCTCCATCGTCAAGGACCGCCGCCCGCCGGAGCGGAAGCTGCAGGCGGGCGCCCAGACGGACGCCCATTGACGAGACGGATAGGAAGATTCGGCGGGTTGATCATCCGTTAAGGCATCGGTCATACTCCCCCATCGCTGGTTGAGTGATGGGGGAGGGCGCCGTGACCTTGTGGATCGACTTCTGGGATCGTCCCAACGCCATCTACGCCGACCAGCGCAATCTGGAGGCGCACTTCGACCGCATCACGCACGACCTGATGCCGCACCTGCCGTCGGGCGGCACGGTGCTCGACTTCGGCTGCGGCGAGGCGCTGGGCGCCGAGGCGATGGCGCGGGCCTGCCGGCAGGTGCTGCTGTTCGACGGCGCCCCCTCGGTGCGGCGGAAGCTGGCGGCCCGCCTGGGCGGGACGCCGCGGGTGCGGGTGCTGGACGAGGCGGGCCTCGCAGCCCAGCCGGCGGGCGGCGTCGACCTGGTGACGGTGGTCTCGGTGCTCCAATACATCGCCAAGCCGGACCTGCCGGGGCTGCTGGCGCGCTGGCGGGAACTGCTGGCGCCGGGCGGGCGGCTGATGCTGGCCGACGTGGTGGTGACCGGCACGCCGATGCTGCGCGATGTGCGCAGCCAGCTGGAGTTCGCGGCGCGGCACGGCTTCCTGACGACGGCGCTGGGCGGCATCGTGCGCATGGCGCTGTCCGATTACCGGCGCGTCCGGCAGGAGAACGGCTTCTCGACCTACACGCCCGAGGAGCTGTCGGCGGTGCTGGAGCGGGCCGGCTTCACGGTCGAGCGGCTGCCGGCCAACATCGGCCCGACGCCGCACCGCTTCACGCTGGTGGGGCGTCCGGCCTGACCCGCTCGCCGAAGGTCCAGAAGCGGTTGGCGCCGTAGCTCCACAGCATCACCGTGCCGGTCGCGGTCACCTGCGCCAGCAGGTAGTGCAGCGCCGCCCAGTGCGTCAGCACCCACATGAGCGCGCTGTTGAGCGCCAGGCCGGTGACGGCGACCGCCAGGAACTTGCCGGCGGTCGTCCGGTGCTCGCCCGCGCTGTTGAAGACGAAATGGTAGTTCAGCAGGTAGCTGATGACCCCGCCGAGGATGAACCCCGCGGCCGAGGCCGGCACCGCCGGCGCGTGCCCCAGCTCGACCAGCGCCACCAGCAGCCCGTAATGCCCGGCCGCGGCGGCGCAGCCGACCACCACGAACATCGCGAACTGCCTGATCTGCTCCAGCGCCGTCATGGGGGCCGCAACGTCTCCGAACGTCATCCCCGCGAAGGCGGGGATCCAGGATGAGCCCCGACCGGGGCGACATGACTCATAAGGCTCGCGGACGCTCGGACTGGATCCCCGCCTTCGCGGGGATGACGAAAGAAGAATGGCGTCCCGGCCGTTCCGCGAACTGGTCTAGCCGCCCATCCCCCGCCTGTCCAGGGACCTGAGCGGCTGGGCGAAAAGGGCTACCCGCCACCCCGCCCGGGAGGTGCGTCGACCGGTGCGCCGCGCGCTGTGGAGGGATCGCCCGACGCGTGAATCCCGGCGGCCCCCGCGGCTCCCCACTGTCCACCAGCGACCCAGGACGGGAGCTGTGGAATGCGGGCGGCGGCGATGGGATTCGGGCTTGCGCTGGCGGCTTCGGTGGGCTTGGCGCCCGCGGCGTCGGCGGTCAACCTGGAACGGCCCCAGGGACGGGTCCAGGAGGTCATGGACCGCGCCGCCCTGGCGCGGCTGGCCGAGGCGGGGGCCACCGGGGGCGGGCTGGTGGTCGGCGTGATCCAGCAGGGACGCGCGCTGGTCACCGGCTACGGCAGCATCGGACGGCGCGGCGGCCCGCGGCCGGACGGCCGGACGGTCTTCCAGATCGCCTCGCTGACCAAGCCGTTCACCGGCACCATCCTGGCCGAGCTGATCCGCGCCGGCGCGGTGGCCGCCACCGACCCGCTCGACCGCCACCTGCGCCAGACGCCGCACGTGCCGGCCTACGAGGGGCGGCCGATCCGGCTGGTCGATCTGGCGACGCACACCGCCGGCCTGCCCAACGTGCCGGAGACGCCGAACTTCTCCTGGTCGCGCCTGGAGGACCCGCGCAACCCCTACAAGCCGCTCACCCCGGCCGAGGTGGACGCGTGGCTGTCCGGCTACGAGCTGCCGGTGCCGCCGGGCACGCGCTTCCGCTATTCCAACGTCGGCATGGCGGTGCTGGGCGAGGCGTTGTCCACCGCCGCCGGCACCAGCTACGAGGAGCTGCTGAAGCGCATCGTCACCGAGCGCTTCGGCCTGCGGGACACCACCTTCCGCCTCAGCGCCGAGCAGCGCGTCCGCAAGGCGGTCGGCCACGCCCAGGGCTCGGAGGTGCCGGACTGGGAGGCGCCGGCCATGCTGCCCTCGTTCGGCCTGTACTCGACCGCCGACGACCTGCTGAAGTGGCTGCGCGTCAACATGGGCGACTGCCCCGGCGGCTGCGGCGCCGACACCGTGGGCACGCTGGCGCTGGCGCAGACCGTGCAGGTCCAGGGCCCCTCGCTGGTCGATCCCGGCAGCCTGGGGCACGGGGCGATGGCGCTGGGCTGGTTCGTGGCGTGGGCGCGCGACGGCACGCCGATCTACTGGCACTCGGGCGCCACGGGCGGCTTCAACGCCTACATGGCGGTGTCGCGGGCGCACCGGTGGGCGGTGGTGGCGCTGACCAACACCGACCCGGAGCGCACCGTCGCCGACAAGGTCGCCATCGACGTGCTGCGGACTTTCGAGGGGAACTGACCGCTCAGTGCAGCCGCCGCGCCGGGGTGGGACCACGCTCGGCGGCGGGGGCGAGCGGCCCGGCCTGATGGTGCACGAGGCGCCAGCCGCCCTCCTCGCGGGCGAACAGGTTGGAGGCGGCGCAGACGGTGCCCGGCATCACCTCCTCGCACAGCACCAGCGCGGTGTCGCCCAGCATCACCACCTGCTCGTTGCGCGGATGGAGCGAGGGCGGCTGCGGCCCGGCGAGCAGCGCCCGCCAGCTGTCCATCACCGCCTCGCGCCCCATCAGCAGCGTCCAGCCCGGATGCAGGCAGGCCACCGGCAGGTGCCGCGCCCACAGCGCGTCCATGGCGGCGAAGTCCAGGCTGGCGAAGGCACGGTAGAAGGCTTGGTTGAGCGCCAGGACGGCGTCGCCATCCGTCGTTTGGGCGGTCATTTGGGCGGTCATGCGGGCGGATCCTCCATTGTCCTGCATGGTGTCGGATCGACGCCATTCCCGCAAGCTCACTTACCCTTCCCGTGCACCTCCTGCTCGACCTTGGCCAGCGCCGAGGTCGCCGGGCCGTTCAGCACCGCACCGTCGCAGGCGAAGCGGGAGCCGTGGCAGGGGCAGTCCCAGGTCTTCTCGCCGGGGTTCCATTCCACCGTGCACTTCAGGTGCGGGCAGACCGCCGACATCCGGTGCAGCGCCCCCTGCTCGTCGCGGTAGACCGCCATCGGCCGGCCGAAGGTCTTCATGATCGCCCCCTCGCCGGGCTTGATCCGGTCCTCGGAGTCCACGTCGGACGGGCCGAAGGCGGCGCGCGCCAGATGCCTGGCGGCGTCGAGGTTCTCGCGCAGGTAGGTGCCCAGCTTGCGGATCATCTTGCGCGAGGGGTCGTAGAGCGTCGCCCAGGGGTGGTCATGGCCGTGCACCAGTTCGCACAGCATCAGGCCGGCCAGCGTGCCGTGCGTCATGCCCATGCCGCTGTCGCCGGTGACGACGAACACGCGCCCCCAGTACGCCGGGTCGCGGCCGATGAAGGCGAGGCCGTCGAACGGCTCCATCACCTGCCCGGACCAGCGGTACAGCACCTCGCCGGCCATCGGGAAATGCTCGCGCGTCCAGGCCTCCAGCCGGGCGTAGCGCAGGTCCATGTCGTCGGCCTCGCCGGTCTTGTGGTCCTCGCCGCCGACGATGAGCACGGCGTGGTCCGCCTCCGGCTGGAGGCGGACATAGTGATAGGCGTCCAGGTCGTCCCACCACAGCGCGGCCGGCAGCGCGTCGCGCGCCACCTTCAGGCCGATGGCGTAGGTGCGGTAGGGCGCCTGCTTGGAATGGATGGTGACGCGGTCGCTGATCGGCGCGTTGGTGGCGACCACCACCGCCCTGGCCTCGAATGCTCGTGCCGGGGCGCCGTCGCCCTGGATGTGCACGCGCACCCCGTCGGTGGTCTCCTCCAGCGTGGTGACGTGCGCGTCGGTGGCCAGCGTGCCGCCGCGCCTGCGGAACGCCTCGACCAGCCCGTTCAGGTACTTCAGCGGGTGGAACATGCCCTGGTCGGGGAAGCGCAGCGCCGGGCCGGGGTGCGCGATGCCCGGCGCGTGGTCGTGCTTCTCGACGCCGGTCAGACCGGCGCGGTGCGCGGCCTGCAGTTCCTTGTCCAGGTCGGCCGGGTCCTGGCCGGGGGCGGCCATCAGCCAGCCGTCCAGGCGGGTGAAATCGCAGGCGATCCCCTCCTCGCGGCAGATCCGCTCTATGGCGTCGATGGCCGTGCCGTGGCTTTCGGCGGCGAGGCGCGCGCCGTCCCGGCCGTGCAGGCGCTCGATCTCGGTGAATCGGTCGTCGATGGCGTTGGAGAGGTGGGCGGTGGTGCGCCCGGTCTCGCCGTCGCCCGGCGCGCCGTCGTCGAGCAGCAGCACCGTCTTGCCCGAGCGCTGCAGGAAATAGGCGACGCTGACCCCGGCGATGCCGGCCCCGACCACGATCACATCGGGCACCACGTCGGGCTGCACGCTCTGTGGATCGGCGGTACCCTGCGGAGTCGCCGCCGTCGCCATCCACACCGACGTGGTCGAGCCGGAACCCTGCATGGCCTGCCTCCTGCTGTTGCTCTCCAGCAAACAGCTCCGGTCGAGGCGGGTTCCGGGCCTTTCGCGGCGCCGCGCCGGCTGCTAGGCTCCCGTCTCCTCCGGGAACGGAACGAAGATGATGACCGACCGCCTGTCCATCGCGCTCGCCCAGATCAACCCGACCATGGGCGCCATCCCCGCCAACATCGACCGCATCCGCACCGCGCGGGCCGAAGCGGCGGCGCGGGGCGCCGACCTCGTGGTGTTCACCGAGCTGGTGGTCTGCGGCTACCCGCCGGAAGACCTGGTCCTAAAGCCCTTCTTCCTCGACACGGTGGAGCGCGCGGTGACGGAGTTCGCCGCGGAGACCGCCGACGGCGGCCCCGCCGTGCTGGTGGGCGCGCCCTGGCGCGACGGCGGCCGGACCTACAACGCGGCGCTGCTGCTGGACGGCGGCAAGGTGGCGGCGGTGCGCTACAAGCACGACCTGCCGAACTACGGCGTCTTCGACGAGAAGCGCGTCTTCGCCTCCGGCCCGCTGCCGGGGCCGATCAATGTCCGCGGCGTGCGGCTGGGTGTGATGGTCTGCGAGGACATGTGGACCCCCGACGCCGCCGAGACGCTGGTCGAGACCGGCGCGGAGATCCTCGTCGTCCCGAACGGCAGCCCCTACGAGGCCGACAAGCTCGACCGCCGGCTCCAGCTCGCCGTGCAGCGGGTGACCGAGACCGGGCTGCCGCTGCTCTACGTCAACCAGGTGGGCGGCCAGGACGAGCTGGTGTTCGACGGCGCCTCCTTCGCGCTGGACGGCGACCGCACCCTCAAGGCGCAGGCGCCGAGCTTCGTCGAGCACCTGCTGCTCACCCGCTGGGAACGCGGGGCGGACGACCGCTGGACCTGCGCCGAGGGCGAGACCGCCCAGCCCGCCGAGGGGCTGGCCGGCGTCTACGAGGCGCTGGTGCTGGGCCTCAAGGACTACGTCAACAAGAACCGCTTCCCCGGCGTGATCCTCGGCATGTCCGGCGGCATCGACTCGGCGCTGTCCGCGGCCATCGCGGTGGACGCGCTGGGGCCGGACCGCGTGCACTGCGTGATGATGCCCTCGCCCTACACCTCGCAGGACAGCCTGGACGACGCGGCCGAGGCGGCGGAGCTGCTGGGCTGCCGCATCGACACCATCCCCATCGTGCCGGCGATGGAGGCGTTCGCCCACATGCTCGCCCCGGCCTTCGCCGGCCGCGACCCCGACATCACGGAAGAGAACATCCAGGCCCGCGCCCGCGGCATGACGCTGATGGCGCTGTCCAACAAGTTCGGCGCCATGGTGCTGTCCACCGGCAACAAGTCGGAGCTGTCGGTGGGCTACTCCACGCTGTACGGCGACATGTGCGGCGGCTACGCCATCCTCAAGGACGTCTACAAGATGACGGTGTACGGCCTGTGCCGCTGGCGCAACGAACACCTGCCGCCGAACGCCCGGGGGCCGGCCGGCCGCGTGGTGCCGGAGCGCATCCTGACCAAGGCCCCCACCGCCGAGCTGCGCCCCGACCAGAAGGACCAGGACACGCTGCCGCCCTACGAGGTGCTGGACGACATCCTGGAATGCCTGGTGGAGCGGGACCTGGGCATCGCCGAGATCGTCGACCGCGGCCACGCGGCGGAGACGGTGAACAAGGTCTGGCGCATGCTGCATCTGGCCGAATACAAGCGCCGGCAGGCGCCGCCGGGGGTGAAGATCACGCGGCGGATCTTCAACCGCGACCGCCGCTACCCGATCACCAACGGCTTCACCAGCGTCGTGTGAGGCGGCCATGACCCAACCGCTCCGTGCCTCCGACATCGCCGCCGTCATGCGCCCGCCCGAGGCGCTGCGCGCGCTGCCGGACTTCGTCCCCGGCGTCCTGACGCCGGACCGCCTGGCCGACCTCAAGCGCCGCGCCGACGCCGCGCGCGCCTACGCGGTGAGCGTCCACGAGTGGGCCGGCCGCGTCGAGTGGACCGCCGCCCGGATCGCCGCCGAGGCGGCGCCCGACGCCGTGCTGCCGCTGGAGCGCACGGCGATCACCCTGCTGTGGATGGCGCGCAGCGCCGAGGGCACGCTCGGCCCGCTGGTGGAGCGCTGCGCCGAGCTGCGCGGCCGCATCGCCGAAACGGCGACGGAGGAGGAGTGGGCGCAGTGGACCGGCTTCCTGGAGCTGGGCATCCCCGCCCTCCAGCGCGTCATCGACACCGCCAACGACGCCAGCCGCCGGGCCTTCTCGGCGCTCTACAAGGCGGCCCCGGCACTGTACCCGCGCGGCATCGGCGACCTCGACCCGGAGCGCCTGCGCGACGAGCGCGCGGTCTACGTCTACCAGGCGTTCGTGGCCCAGGAACTCGGCCTGGAGAGCGAGCCGATGGGGCAGTCGTTTGGCGACGACCTGTTCCGCGTGCTCGGCATCCGCGTGCCGCCCGGCACCGACAAGCCGCACCGCGTCTACCGTGCCGCGCTCGACCGCGTGCACGCCCGCGTGCGCGAGGCCGGACCCGAGTTCGCCGGCCGCATCGGCTTTGAATTCCTGCGGGGACCCCATGCGTCCTGAAGACCTGATCGCCGCCGCCGAATCCCTGCTGGCGGGCACCCCGGGCGAGGCGCAGTGCCGCTTGGCGGCGCAGGCCTGCTACACCGCGGCGCTGCACATGGCGGCGCCGCACGTCGGCGTCGATGTCGGCCGCGACCCGGTGCGCCACGCCAAGGTGCGCACGGCGATGCGGACCTCCCGCTTCACCGGCACGCCGCCGACGCACATCCTGGTGCTGGCCAACTACTTCGAGGATCTGGCCCGCCTGCGCCAGCACGCCGAGTACTGGCCGGACCAGCCCTTCGACGCCGACCACGCCGACCAGGCGCTGGAGTGGATGCGCGGGGTGCTGGCTGCGGTGGGGCGGTGACGGGCGCGTGTCAGCGGCGCAAGGCGGCGTGGGGCACGTGGGGCTGCACGGGGGGCTGCGATCCGGGCAGCTGCCCGCGCTCGCGCCAATAACGCAGCCGCAGCCTGGGCGCGATGAACCAGGAGAGCGGAAGCGCGATCACGGTGCTCACGCCCACCACCCAGGGCATCAGGGTCATGGCGAGTTCCGAGAGCGGCGTCGCCAGCACCAGCACAACCCCGACGCCGAAAAGGACGGCCTGAACCATCATGAAAACGAGCGCTGCGATTCCGATGCGAATGCCCATTACGTCCTTCCACAGCGATTATCCCCTGCAAGGGGTGATGTAGGGCAAACAGCCGCCCGACCGGCGTGTTCCCTTGCGCCGGCGTGTCCCACGCGGCATCCCGCCTCAGGCTCCCCGGTTCCCGTCCGTTGACGGACCCCCGCTCCCGCACCTATCGTCGCTGCGGGCCGCGACCGCCCACCCGGTCGCACAGCAACGAAGGAAGCGCTCCATGAAGCCGACCGTCCGGCCGACCGTTCCCAACTTCTCCTCGGGTCCCTGCGCCAAGCGTCCGGGCTGGTCGCTGGACGCGCTGAAGGGCGCCTGCCTCGGCCGTTCGCACCGCTCGAAGCCGGGCAAGGCCAAGCTGCAGCAGGTCATCGACCTGTCCAAGGAGATCCTGGGCATCCCCGCCGACTACCGCCTGGGCATCGTGCCGGCCTCCGACACCGGTGCGGTCGAGATGGCGCTGTGGTCGCTGCTGGGCGCGCGGCCGGTCGACGTGCTGGTGTGGGAGAGCTTCAGCAAGGACTGGGGCACCGACATCGCCAAGCAGCTGAAGCTCGACGCCCGCCTGATCCAGGCCGGCTACGGCGAGATCCCCGACCTCGGCCAAGTCGATTGGAACCGCGACGTGGTCTTCGCCTGGAACGGCACCACCTCGGGCGTGCGCGTGCCGAACGGCGACTGGATCCCGGCCGACCGCCAGGGCCTCGCCATCTGCGACGCCACCTCGGCGGCGTTCGCCATGGACCTGCCGTGGGACAAGCTCGACGTCGTCACCTGGTCCTGGCAGAAGGTGCTGGGCGGCGAGGCGGCGCACGGCATGCTGGTGCTGAGCCCGCGCGCCGTGGAGCGGCTGGAGAGCTTCAAGCCGGCGTGGCCGATGCCGAAGATCTTCCGCATGACCAAGGACGGCAAGCTCAACGAGGGCATCTTCAAGGGCGACACCATCAACACGCCGTCCATGCTGGCGGTCGAGGACGCCATCGACGGCCTGCAGTGGGCGAAGTCGGTCGGCGGCCTGAAGGCGCTTGTCGAGCGCTCGGAAGGCAACCTGAAGAAGATCGCCGACTGGCAGGCGAAGAGCGGCAACTGGGCGGCGTTCCTGGCGAAGGACCCGGCCATCCGCTCCTGCACCTCGATCTGCCTGACCATCGCCGACCCGGCGGTCACCGCGCTGGACGCGGGGGCCCAGGCCGACTTCGCCAAGAAGCTGGCGTCGCTGCTGGAGAAGGAAGGCGTGGCCTACGACATCGCGGCCTACCGCGACGCGCCGGCCGGCCTGCGCATCTGGGGCGGCGCCACCGTCGAGGGCAGCGACATCGACGCGCTGCTGCCCTGGCTCGACTGGGCGTTCGCCACGGCGAAGGCCGAGATCACGGCGGCGGCGTAAGCGCGCACAGATTGCCCCCTCCCTAACCCTCCCCCGCCTCCGGCGGTGGAGGGAACTCCGCTGCTCAGCCCCCTCCACCGCGTCAGCGGGGGAGGGATGGGGAGGGGGCCTCTGACCTGGCATACCCATACAATTTCGGGGGAAACTCACATGCCCAAGGTCCTGATTTCCGACAAGCTGTCCGACCGCGCCGTCGAGATCTTCCGCGAGCGCGGCGTCGAGGTGGACGTCCGTCCCGGCCTGTCCGCCGACGACTTGAAGACCATCATCGGCGACTACGACGGCCTCGCCATCCGCTCGGCCACCAAGGTGACCAGGGATCTGCTGGCCGCGGCGACCAACCTGAAGGTCGTCGGCCGTGCCGGCATCGGCGTCGACAACGTGGACGTGCCGGCCGCCACCCAGCGCGGTGTGGTCGTCATGAACACGCCGTTCGGCAACTCCATCACCACGGCCGAGCACGCCATCGCGCTGCTGTTCGCCGTCGCCCGCGACATCCCGCAGGCCAACGCCTCCACCCACGCCGGCAAGTGGGAGAAGAACCGCTTCATGGGCGTCGAGGTGTCCGGCAAGACGCTGGGCCTGATCGGCGCCGGCAACATCGGCTCCATCGTCGCCGATCGGGCGCAGGGGCTGAAGATGAAGGTGGTCGCCTACGACCCGTTCCTGTCGCACGAGCGCGCCACCGCGCTGGGCGTCGAGAAGGTCGAGCTGGACGAGCTGCTGGCGCGCGCCGACTTCATCACGCTGCACACGCCGCTGACCGAGCAGACGAAGAACATCCTCGACGCCAGGGCGCTGGCCAAGTGCAAGAAGGGTGTCCGCATCGTCAACTGCGCCCGCGGCGGCCTGATCGTCGAGGCCGACCTGAAGGCGGCCATCGAATCCGGCCACGTCGCCGGCGTGGCGCTCGACGTGTTCGCGACGGAGCCGGCCAAGGACAACGCCCTGTTCGGCATGGAGCAGGTGATCTGCACCCCGCACCTCGGCGCCTCCACCTCGGAAGCGCAGGAGAACGTGGCGCTCCAGGTGGCCGAGCAGATGTCGGACTACCTGATGACCGGCGCCGTGGTGAACGCGCTGAACATGCCCTCGGTCTCGGCCGAGGACGCGCCGAAGCTGAAGCCCTACATGCGGCTGGCCGAGCAGCTGGGCAGCTTCGCCGGGCAGATCACCCAGTCCGGCCTGCGCTCCATCACCGTGGAGTACGAGGGCCACGTGGCCGAGCTGAACACCAAGCCGCTGACCGCGCTGGTGGTCATGGGCCTGCTGTCGCCGCTGCTGGACAGCGTCAACATGGTCAACGCCCCGGTGATCGCGCGCGAGCGCAACATCGACATCGCTGAGACCAAGCGCGACCGGGCTGGCGACTACCACACGCTGATCCGCGTGACGGTGGTCAGCGAGCAGCGCAGCCGCACGCTGACCGGCTCGCTGTTCGGCGGCGACAAGCCGCGCCTCGTCGGCATCGACGAGGTGCCGGTGGAGGCCGAGCTGTCCACCCACATGCTGTACATCCGCAACGAGGACAAGCCGGGCTTCATCGGCCGGCTGGGCGCGACGCTGGGCGACGCCGGCGTCAACATCGCGTCCTTCCACCTCGGCCGCACGGCGCCGGGCGACAACGCCATCGCGCTGGTCTCGGTGGACCAGCCGGTCGCCGACGACCTGCTGGCGACCATCGCCGCGCTGCCCAGCGTGGTGCAGGCGAAGGTGCTGCGGTTCTAAAGGAGGCGTTTCCGCGCTGGGCCCCCCTCCCAACCTCCCCCCACTTCGCGGGGGGGAGGAATAAGCCCTCCCCCGCGAAGTGGGGGGAGGATTTGGGTGGGGGGCCGACGCGGCAGCTTCCGCCCTACGCCGCCCGCTCCAGCGGCCTCAACCCCGCCACCAGCCGCCGGAACGTCTCGGCGAACGCCGGGGCGTCGGACGCCGGCACCGTGAAGGTCAGGTGCGCCCGGCCGTCCTCGATGCGCTTCACCGTCGCCGGGATCGCCCGTTCCATCCCCCGCACGCTCAATTGCACCGCGCTCCCTGGGCTCAGCCCCGCGATGTCGCCCGCCACCTGGGCGCCGCCCTCCGAGGCGTTCTCCACCGTCACCGCGCTCTGCCGGGCGCCGACCGCCAGCGTGCCCGGCCGGTTCAGCGGATAGCGCGGCAGGCGGCGGCGGTTGACCTCCGGCGTGGCGGTGCGCACCGCCTCGATCACCACGTGGCGCAGCTGGTCGATGCTCTGCGCCACCATGCCGGACAGGCTGTTCACCTGCGTCGCCCGCTCGCCGGTCACCGACGCCTCGGCGGAGACCTGGGCGATGCGCTCCGCCACCTCCTGCGCGGCTTCCGAGGTCTGCGCCACGGTGCGGGCGATCTCGCTGGTCGCCGCCCCCTGCTGGTCGATGGCGGTGGCGATGGTGGTCGATACCGTCTCGACGTTGCGGATGGCGCCGGTGATGGCGCGCACCGCCTCCACCGTTTCCGCCGTGGTGGTCTGGATCTCGGTGATCTGGCTGGCGATCTCGTCGGTCGCCCTGGCGGTCTGGGTGGCGAGGCTCTTCACCTCCGAGGCGACGACGGCGAAGCCCTTGCCCGCTTCGCCGGCGCGCGCCGCCTCCATGTCGCGCGTCGCCAGCGTCGGCAGCAGCCGTCCTTCGAGCGCCTCCCAGAAGCGCATGACGTGGGCGTGCGAGGTGCGGGTCAGCGTGTCGCGCAGCGCCGGCTCGAAGTCCTGCGCCAGCCAGTAGTCGTGGCGCTCGTCGTATTCCTTGCGCAGCTTGGCCAGCCGGGCGCGGTGCGCCTCGACCGAGGCCGGGTCGTTCATCGCCAGAGTCGCCTCGAGGTAGGACTCGATGACGTACTCCGGCGGCGGCAGGATGTCGGCGATCAGGTCCTTGCCGAAAATGATGCGCTGGTAGATCGGGCCGCCGACCTTCAGCTCGTTGATGGCGACGTTGCCGGCGGCGCCCGCGGCCAGGAAGCTGAGCGTAAGCAGGATGCCGAACCAGTTCACCAGACCGGCAATCGTCGGACGCTTCCACACGCGGTTCGTCATCGTCGGATCCATTGTTTGGCGCACGAACCGACGATACCGCATGTCGCGAAAATTTCAAATTCGCGCTCTTTTGTATCGCGTAAGGCTGCAAAACGCGCCACAAGATGTACGAAAATTAGTCATCGTCTGCACAACGCATCATCATGCTGCCGCTTTCCTGGGCGAACGCGCCGTCAAGCCCCGGAGGCACTGGCAGTGCCGCAACCGCAAGTGATTCGCCGGATCAGGGCGCGCGCGCTTCCTGGGTGCGCCAGCGCACCGCCCAGACGGAGCGCTGGATGTCGGCGTCGCTGACCTCGTGGCCGACCGCCGGGCAGTACCAGCCGTCGAAGTAGGCGCGGTTGTCGGACTCCTGCCAGTGCCAGTAGCCGCACTGCCGTTCCACGCCGTCCTTGGCGATGGTCACCTTCATGGTCTCGACCGGGCCGAAGTCGGAGCGCACGGTCGGCCCGTCGGCCACCGTGATCATCGCCCAGGCGCGGAAGGCCAGCTTGTGGCGGAAGCTCTCCACAAGCGTGTAGGACGGGAAGCCGCGGTGTTCGGTCTGGTAGGTGGCGGTGAACACCGGCCCCGTCTCGGCCAGCGAGCCGAAGCGCAACCAGTCGGACTGCGCGGTGCGAGCGATGTCGTCGGGAATGCGGACGCTGACCGCCGGCGGTTGGCCGGCGAAGGCGGGGTGCTTCGCGGTGATGCGCACCCGGGACGCATCCACCGCGTACCAGTCCGCGGCCACCGCCGGAGCGGTGGCGAGGACGAGGATCGCAAGGAAGAGCGTGCGCGCCATGCTGCCCTCCGCGGCCGGGGGACCGCTTCATTAGGGAAGCATGCTACGGGCGGGATCCCGCCGGGTAAATTCCGCCCGGCGGGGTAAAACCCGTGGCCGATCAGGCCGAACGGACGAGCCCGATCAGCGCGTCCACCGCGTTGGCCGCACCATCGGCGATCTGCGCAACGGACGCGTCCAGCATATAACAGGGCGCGGTCACCACCTTGTGCGCCTTGTCCACCACCACCTCGCAGTGCGTGGTGGTGCGGTGCTTGGCGCCCAGCGTCTCCAGCGCCTGGGCGGTGCCGGCGTCGGAGCCGATGGTCAGTTCCACCCCCTCCGTGCCCAGCAGCTTGGCGAGGATCGCCGGGGCGATGCACAGCGCGCCGATCGGCTTGCCGGCCTGGACCATGGCGCGCACCGCCTTTTCGACGTCCGGGTTCACCGTGCAGTCCGGGCCCTGGAAAGCGAAGCTGGAGAGGTTCTTGGCCGCGCCGAAGCCGCCGGGGAAGATCAGCGCGTCGACGTCGCCGGCCTGGAATTGGGCAAGGTCGGTGATCTTGCCGCGGGCGATGCGGGCGGATTCCACCAGCACGTTGCGGGTCTCGCCCGTTTCCTGGCCGGTGGTGTGGTCGATGACGTGCGCCTGGGCGACGTTGGGGGCGTAGCACACGGCCTCCGCCCCCGCCCGGTCGATGGCGATCAGCGTGCACACCGCCTCGTGGATCTCGGCGCCGTCATAGACGCCGCAGCCCGACAGCACCACGCCGATCCGCAGCTTGTCGTTCGCCATGCTCGGTTCCTCCTCATGTCATTGCTTTTAAGCCCCTCTCCCTTGACGGGAGAGGGGTTTGGGGAGAGGGGGGAGGCCGCCGGCAGGCGGCGGACATGGTTCGTGGCCGGCATTCACCGGCGCCACCCTCTCCCCAACCCCTCTCCCGTCAAGGGAGAGGGGCTGTACGGTAGCGCAAGCCTGCGACCGCTTCTACTCCGCGGGCTTCTTGTGCAGGCGCTTCTGGCCCTTGACGAAGCGGGCCAGCGTGTCGGACAGCACGCCGCGCGGGATCATCGCCTCGATCAGCTGGAAGCGCCCGCGCGTCTCCCACGCCGTGTCGAGCGCGGCGCCCAGCTCGGCCCGCGTCTGCACGCGCATGCCGTCGCCGCCCAGGCTCTTCGCCATGTCGGCGTAGTGCCAGTCGTCGAGGTTGTTGAAGTCCGACTCCGGCTGGAAGGTGCGCAGCATCTCCCAACTGGCGTTGTTGAACAGGATGACGATGGGATCGAGGCCGAAGCGCCGCGCGTTGCCCAGCTCCCACCCCGTCATCTGGAAGGCGCCGTCGCCGACCAGGATCAGCATCCGCTTGCCCGTCGCCGCCTGCGCGCCCAGCCCGGCCGGCACGCCGAAGCCCATGCCCGCATAGTACCCCGGCGCCATCAGCCCGTCGTCGCGGATGTCCATGGCGGTGAACAGGCAGTCGCCGATGTCCGAGGCGATCATCAGGTCGCCGTGCCGCGCCGCCATGTCGTTGACGCCGCAGGCGATGTCCATCGGGCCGATGGGCTGCGCGTCGCGGATCAGGCCGGTCGGGCAGGCGCGGCCCTGCGTCTCCGCCACGCGGTCGCTGGCCGGCAAACGCTCCAGCAACGCGTCCACCAGCCGGTCGAGCGGGATGTCGCGGTAGCTGTGGTAGCCCAGCGTCACCTCGCGGTCGAAGGCGTGGATGGTCTTGCGCAGGTCGAGCTTGCGCTCCGACACCGCGAAGTTTGTGTCGGACAGCAGGGTGCCCAGCAGGAACAGCCCGTCCGACTCCTCGACCAGCTTGGTGATCGCCGGATCGCCGGCGACGCCCAGGTAGGTGCCGCGCGGCGGCCACGGCTTGCCGGACAGCAGGCCGCGCCCCATGAACGAGGTCACCACCGGCACGCCCAGCCGGCGCGCCAGCTCCGCCACCTTGTCCTCCAGGCCGTAGCGGCGCACCTCGACGCACACCATCAGCACCGGCGACGTCGCCTTGCGCAGCTGCGCCAGCACCTCGTCGGCGCAGGCGGCCAGCGCGTCGCCGTCCACCGGCAGCACCGGGTCGGGGCCGACGGGTTCGACCTCGCGGTTCACCATGTCGCGCGGCAGCTCCAGGTAGACCGGGCGCTGCAGCGCCTGCGCGGCGCCCAGCACGCGGGCGATCTCGGCGGGTGCTGTGGCGGGATCGTCCAGGCGCGCCTGCGCCACGGTGATCTCCTGGAAGACGCGGTATTGGGTGTCCAGCGTCTTGCCCTGGTGGTGCAGCAGCAGCCCGCCGCCCTCGCCGGCGCCGGGCGCGCCGGAGATCACCACCACCGGCGACTTCTCGGCGTAGGCGCCGGCCACCGCGTTGACCATGTTCAGCGCACCCGCGCCGTAGGTGACGGCCGCCACGCCCAGCGTGGTGCCGGCGCGCGCCGCCGCGTCCGCCGCGAAGCCGACCGCCGGCTCGTGGCTCAGCGTCACCAGCGGCAGGATCTTCGTCTCTTCCATGACCTTGAAGAACGGCAGGGCGAAATCGCCCGGAATGCCGAACACCGTCTGCGCGCCGCGGTCCTTCAGCGCGTGCAGCAAAGCCTCTGCGAGCCTCATTGTCTCCAGTTCCCTTCGGTTCTTATGCGTTTCCCCCGCGGGCGGCAGATTGGCCGAGGCGATGGGGGTGCACAATGCTCTGGATCAAGTCGCGGAGCGTATGGAGCCCTCTCGCGCCTCCGCCTGTTCCATGCTATCCCGACACCCCCCTGTTCCCGTGTCAGGCGCCCCGCCATGTCCGTCGCCGTCCGTTTCGCTCCGTCGCCCACCGGGTTGCTGCACGTCGGCAACGTGCGCCTGGCGCTGGTCAACTGGCTGTTCGCCCGCAAGGCCGGCGGCTCGTTCCTGCTGCGCATGGACGACACCGACGAGGAGCGCTCGAAGCCCGAGTACGCCCAGGGGATCGAGGCGGACCTGACGTGGCTCGGCCTGGGCTGGGACCGCTTCGCGCGGGAGAGCGACCGTTACGCCCGCTACGACGAGGCGGCGGACACGCTGAAGGCCGCCGGGCGGCTGTACCCCTGCTACGAGACCGCCGAGGAGCTGTCGCTGAAGCGCGCCAGCCTGCTGTCGCAGGGCCGGCCGCCGATCTACGACCGCTCGGCGCTGCGGCTGACCGACGCCGACCGCGCCCGCCTGGAAGGTGAGGGCCGCAAACCGCACTGGCGCTTCAAGCTGGAGCACGCGCCCGTGGAGTGGACCGACCTCGTGCGCGGGCCGGTGCATTTCGAGGGCGCGGCGCTGTCCGACCCGGTGCTGATCCGCGAGGACGGGCGGCCGCTCTACACGCTGACCTCGGTGGTGGACGACGCCGACTTCGCCATCACCCACGTCATCCGCGGCGAGGACCACGTCGCCAACACCGCCGTGCAGATCCAGATCTGGCAGGCGCTGGGCGCCGCTGTGCCGACCTTCGCGCACCTGCCGCTGCTGACCGACGCGGGCGGGCAGGGGCTGTCGAAGCGCCTCGGCAGCCTGTCCGTGACGTCGCTCCGCGAGGAGGAGGGCATCCAGCCGATGGCGCTGGCCAGCCTGCTCGCCAAGCTCGGCACCTCCGACGCCATCGAGCCGCGGCTGACCCTGGACGAACTGGTCGCCGAGTTCGCCATGGAGAAGGTCTCGCGCGCCACGCCGAAGTTCGACCTGGAGGAGCTGAAGCGCCTCAACGCCCGCCTGCTGCACGCCACCCCGTTCGAGGATGTCCGCGCCGACCTCGACGCGCGCGGCTTCCACGGCGTGGACGCGGCGTTCTGGGAAGCGGTGCGGCCGAACCTGGAGACGCTGGCCGACGTCGCCGCGTGGTGGAGCGTCACGCACGCCCCGGTCGCCCCGCTGGTCGAGGACGCCGCCTTCACGAAGGCCGCCGCCGGCCTGCTGCCGGAGGAGCCGTGGGACGCCGCGACCTGGAGCGCCTGGACCGGCGCGGTGAAGCAGGCCACCGGCCGCAAGGGGAAGGAGCTGTTCCACCCCCTGCGCCTCGCGCTCACCGGGCGGGAGCATGGACCGGAGTTGAAGAACCTGCTACCCCTGATTGGCCGCGCGCGCGCCGTGCGCCGGCTCTCCGGTGAGACCGCCTGAAGACGCAGGAAAAACCATGCCGCTCGACCTGTACAACACGCTGAACCGCCGCAAGGAGCGTTTCGAGCCGCTGTCGCCGGACAGCGTCGGCATGTACGTGTGCGGCCCCACGGTGTACGACACGGCGCACATCGGCAACGCCCGGCCGGTGGTGGTGTTCGACGTGCTGTACCGGCTGCTGAAGCGCCTGTACCCATCGGTGACGTACGTCCGCAACATCACCGACGTGGACGACAAGATCATCGACCGGTCCCGCGAGTCCGGCGAATCCATCGCGGATCTTACCGAGCGTACGGCCCGCCTGTACCACGAGGACATGGGCGCCCTGAACGCGCTGCGCCCCGACATCGAGCCGCGCGCCACGCAGCACATCGGCCAGATGATCGCCATCATCCAGCGCCTGATCGACGCCGGCCACGCGTACGCCGCCGAGGGGCACGTCCTCTTCTCGGTGCCGTCGATGTCGGAGTACGGCCAGCTCTCCCGCCGCTCCATCGACGAGCTGATCGCCGGCGCCCGCGTCGACGTGGCGCCCTACAAGCGCGACCCGCAGGACTTCGTGCTGTGGAAGCCCAGCGCCGAGGGTGTGCCGGGCTGGGACTCGCCCTGGGGCCGCGGCCGGCCGGGGTGGCACATCGAGTGCTCGGCCATGGCGAAGGAGCACCTGGGCGTCACCTTCGACATCCACGGCGGCGGGCTGGACCTGATCTTCCCGCACCATGAGAACGAGATCGCGCAGAGCCGCTGCGCGCACGACGGCGCGCATCTCGCCCGCTACTGGGTGCACAACGGCTTCGTCACGGTCGAGGGCGAGAAGATGTCCAAGTCACTGGGCAACTTCTTCACCGTGCACGACCTGCTGGACGAGTTCCCCGGCGAGGCGATCCGCCTGACGCTGCTGTCCGCCCACTACCGCCAGCCGCTCGACTTCACCCGCGACGGCCTGCGCGCGGCCAAGGCGACGCTGGACCGCTGGTACGGGGCGCTGCGCGGCGACCCGGAGCCGCTGGAACAGGATCTGCCCTTCGACATGCTGGCGGCGCTGGAGGACGACCTCAACACGCCGCTCGCCATCGCGCACCTGCACGAGTTCGCCGCGGCGGTCCACAAGGCCGAGGCGCCGGCCAACAAGGCGATGGCGAAGGGCGGACTGCTGGCCGCCGGCCGCGCGCTGGGCCTGCTGGAGCAGGACCCGGAGGCGTGGTTCCGCTGGGCGCCCAAGGGCGCCGCGCAGCTCGCCGACGCGGAGATCGAGCAGCTGATCGCCGACCGCAAGGCGGCGCGGGCTGCCAAGAACTTCGCCGAGGCCGACCGCATCCGCAAGCACCTGCTCGACCAGGGCATCGTGCTGGAGGACGGGCCGCAGGGGACGACCTGGAAGCGGGGCTGACTTCCTCCGCCCATCCGTGTTAAAGCAGGCGCCGGGGCGCCCGCGTTCAGGCGGGTCTGCCCCGGTTTCGTGTCTGCGCGCCCGCGTTCAGGCGGGTGGCATCGGAGGATTCCATGATCTGGCTCGCCGCCTACATCGGCAGCGTGGTTGCCATCAACTACGCCTTCAGCATGGCCCCGCACCTGGACCTCGTCTGGTCCTGCTGGGTCGGTTTCATCTTCATCCTGCGCGACATGGTGCAAGTGCGCTTCGGGCACTGGTCGCTGGCCGCCATGGCCGTGGGCAGCGTGCTGTCCTACCTGCTGGCCGACCCGTTCGTGGCGCTGGCCAGCGTCGCCGCCTTCGCGGCGTCGGAGACCATCGACTGGGCGGTCTTCACCGTCACCAAACGCCCGCTGCGCGACCGCCTGTGGCTGAGCGCCGCGCTGTCGGTGCCGGCCGACACGGCGATCTTCTTCGGCATGATCGGCGTCTGGTCGCCCGCCGTGTGGACCGCCAGCATCGCCTCCAAGCTGGCTGGCGTGAGCGCGGTCTGGCTGCTGATGCGCGCCCGCGAGGGCCGGGGGTACGCGGCGGCCTAAGCCGACCCGGACGCGCGCAGTTCGGGCATCGGGCGCGTCCCGACCACGGCGGCCGAGGCGACGATGCACGCCATGGCCGCCGGCAGCAGGAAGCGTCCGGTGCCCAGGTGCGTCATCGCCCAGCCGGCCAGCACCGGCCCGACGCTGGCCCCGGCGGCGTTCAGCAGCAGAAGCAGGCTGTTGGCGCCCAGCCGCTCGTCGGCGCGCACCGCGTCGTTCACGCAGCCCGACGCCAGCGGGTACAGCGTGAACGCCGACGCCCCCAGCAGCACCCCGCCCATGCACAGCGCCAGCAGGTCGCCGGCCGGCGCCAGCGCCAGCACCACCGTCGCCCCGGCGGTGGCGGCCAGCGCCGCGGTCAGCCAGCGCTCGCGGTGCCCCTGGTCGGCGCCGCGCCCCACCGGGCCGAGCGCCACCACGCCGCCCAGCATCGCCGCCGCCATGAACGGCCCCGAGGCCGACGCCCCGCCGCCCACCGCCGCGGCGTAGAGCGGCCCCAGCCCGTAGAAGGCGCCAAGCAGCAGCCCGCCGCACAGGCTGCTGGCGTATGCCGCCGGCGCGCGCGCCAGCAGGCGCGCCCAGGGCGTGCGGGCACCGACGCGCGCCGGCAGCGCCGCCGCGCCGAGCACGGGCAGCGCGGCCAGCAACGGCAGGGGCACGACGACGACCAGCCACGCCATGCCGGCCGGCCCGGCGAACCCGGCCATGGACGTGCCCACCGCCTGCGCCGCGTAGTACGCGACGAGGTAGGCGGCCATCAGCCGCCCGCGCGTGGCGGCGTCGGCGAGGTCGTTGAGCCGACTCTCCACCAGCACGAAATAGCCGGACGCGGCGACGCCCGCGGCGAAGCGCAGCGCCATCCAGGCCGGCACGCCGTCGCTCGCCGCCAGCCCCGCGGTGCCGAGCGCGATGGTCAGGGCGAACAGCAGCGCGGCGCGTGGCACGCCCAGGCGGGCGATCACCCGTCCGGCCGCCGGTGCCCCGGCCAGCGCCCCGGCGAAGTGCGCCGAGGCGATGGCCGCCGCCGCCGTGGCGTCGCCGGCGGCGAGCGGCAGCAGCGTCGCGGTGAAGCCGGTGCACAGCACCATCGCCACGACGGAGGCGAGCAGCGGCAGCGTGGCGCGCGGGGCAGGGAGGGGCATGGGACGCTCCGGTCCGGGTCGATACCGGAGCGCGTTGTACTCCTGATGCTTTTATGGTGAAGAAAGCATAAATGCGCAGAAGTTGGGGCGGGAAAGGGACGGCAAGCGGCTCACCACGCCCGGTGATCCGCCACCACCACCGCGAACCGGTCCGCCAGCGCGGCGAGGTTGGCGCGGTGCACCGCCGCGGCCGGGATCACCCCGCCCAACGGGTCGGGCAGGGCGCGCGTCGCGGTGGCGCCGGCCACCAGGGTGACCCGCCAGCCCAGGTCGAACGCCGCCCGCACGGAGGACGAGACGCACATGTGCGTCATGAACCCGGCGACGATCAGCTCGCTGCGCCCGGTCGCCGTCAGCCGCTCGTGCAGGTCGGTGCCGGCGAAGGCGTTGGGCAGGCGCTTGACCACCGTCGCCTCGCCGTACAGCGGCTCCAGGCCGGGGATGACGCCGCTCATCGGCCCTTCCGGGTCGAACAGGCCGCCGGCCTTGCCGTGCTGGACGATGTGGAACACCGGCACGCCTTCGCGGCGCGCCAGCGCCAGCAGGGCGCCGACCTCGGCCGCGGCGGCGTCGATGCCATCCAGCGGCAGCCGGCCCTCGGTGTATTCCTTCTGGTGGTCGATCACCACCAGCGCCGCGCGGTCGAGAGGGCTGGGGTGGAGCGGCGCGCCGGCCAGGGCGAGCAGGGTGCGGGGGTCGGTCATGGTGTCCTCCGGAGCGGGATGGTCGGTGCGCGCATCGTCGCCTGTTCAATCCCGCGCCAACATTCGCTAAGATCGCGCCATGGCTGTGCAAAAACGAACATCGGGGCTGGATTGGGAGGACCTGCGCGTCTTCGTGGCGCTGGCGCGGACCGGCAGCCTGTCGGCGGCGGCGCGCAGCCTGCGGGTCAGCCACGCCACCGTCGGGCGGCGGGTGGCGGACCTGGAGGCGGCGGTGGGCGCGGTGCTGGTCGACCGGCGCGCCGACGGGTACGCGCTGACCGCCGAGGGGCAGGCGGTGCTCGACCTCGCCGCGGGAATGGACGAGCGGGCGCAGGCGATCCTGCGCCGGGCCGGGCGCGGCGGCGGGCTGACCGGCACGGTGCGGCTGACCGCCACCGAGATGCTGGGCGAGCGCTTCCTGGTGCCGCGCCTCGCCGCCTTCCGCCGCCGCCATCCCGGGATCGACCTGGAGGTGATGACCGACCCGCGCTCGCTCAGCCTGGCGCGGCGCGAGGCCGACGTGGCGATCCGGCTGGCGCGGCCGGAGGCGGGGGAGCTGGTCGCCCGCCGCCTCGCCGCCATCGGCTACGGCCTGTACGCCGCCGAGGGCGCGGCCGACGCGGTGATCGGCTACGACGACTCCCTGGCGCACCTGCCGGAGATGCGCTGGCTGGCCCGCCACGCCGCCGGCTGCCGGGTGGCGTTTCGGGCCAACAGCCTCTCGACGCAGCTCGCCGCGGCGCGGGCCGGATTCGGGCGGGCGCTGCTGCCGCGCTGGCTGGCGGCGGCGGAGCCGGAGCTGCGGCCGCTCGCCCCGCCGGCCCCGACGCCGGAGCGCGAGGCGTGGCTGGTGGTGCACCGCGACCTGCGCGACGTGCCGCGCGTCCGCGCCCTGCTCGACCACATGACCGCGGTGTTCGAAACGGAGCGGGCGCTGCTGGCCGGCTGACCTACGCCCTTCGCCGGAGGGGTTGGCGGACGGCGGGGGGCGCCTCGGTCACGCCGCCGACTTGCCGCGTTCGGGGCGATGCTTATGTGGATTCCAGGGACGGTGCGCGGATCCCGGGCAGGGAGCTTCGGATTCGGGCAAGGGATCCAATGCGGATCCCGCGTGTTGGTGAGGGAAGAGGTACCGCGGCGGAGCCGCCGGCCCCGAGGTGGTGCCGCTGTTGCAGTGCGGCATGACCCGGGCACGGTCCGCGCCGCGGAGTGACGACGAACCAGTGGAGTGTCGACGCATGTGGGATCTGCTGTTGGCGGGCGCCGCCTGGTACCTGTGTGGTGTGGTCGGGTTCCTGTACTGGTGGACAGAGGATTTCCAGGCCGACGCGCGCGCCGTCGCCGAGGCGCTGGTGTTCGGCCTGATGGGCCCGGTCACCGTGTTCGCCGGCTGGCTGATCCACCGCGTCCTGCTGGCCGGGGAGCCGCACGAGCTGAAGCCGATCCGCATCCGCACGGACGACGACCGCCGCCGTCCCCGCCGCTGACCGGTCACGCCGATCCCTCAGGCGATGCGCCGTTCCGGCATCGCCTCGGCCGCCGTCCGGGATGCGGCCGGGATCTCCACGCTGAAGACCGCGCCGCGGCCCGGACGCGAGCGCACCCCGATCCGGTAGCCGAGCAGGCGCGTCAGCCGCGCCACCGTCGCCAGGCCGAGTCCCAGGCCCTTGCTGCGGTCCCGCTCGGGATTGTCGACCTGGTAGAAGTCCTCGAAGATCAGGTGCAGGCGTTCGCGCGGGATGCCGGGGCCGGTGTCCTGCACCTTGATGACCGCTCCCCCCTGCCGCGGCCGGCAGGCCAGCAGGATGCATCCCGACTCCGTGTATTTCAGCGCGTTGTGCAGCAGGTTGCGCACGATGCGTTCCAGCATCGCCGGGTCGGTGTCGATGCTGAGGCGGTCCAGGTGCACGCGCAGTTCCAGCCCCTTCGCCTCGGCCTCGACGTGCAGCTCGCGCGCGATGCGGCCGAGGAAGGCGTCGAGGTCGATCGGGCGCAGGACCGGCTTCGCCGCGCCGGTTTCCAGCGCCGCGATGTCCATGAGCGCCGTCAGCATGCGTTGCGCCGCGTCGAAGCCGTCGCGGGCGCCGTCCACCAGCCGGCGCATCGAGGTCGCCGCCGCGTGCTCGGAGATCAGGTGCAGGTAGATGCCCAGCGTCTGCATGGGCTGGCGCAGGTCGTGGCTGGCCGCGGCCAGAAAGCGGGACTTGGCGGCGTTGGCGTGTTCCGCCTCGGCGCGGGCACGGGCCGCCGCGTCGTAGCTGCGGCGCAGCTCGGCGGCGCGGCCGCGCTCGGCCAGCAGCGAGCGGGTCACCGCCACCAGCAGCACGCTGATCAGCAGCCCGGCCACCAGGACCGCCACCGGCGCGCGCCGGTCCACCGACGCCTCGAAGCCGGGGGTGGCGCGGACGTCCACCGTCCAGGAGCGGCCGAAGATCTCCACCGCGGTGACCAGCTGGCGCGTGCCCGCCGCCTCCGTCGGCGCGTCGTAGAGCAGCGTCGCCGGATCCGCGGTGGCGCCGTCGTGGATGCGGACGTCCAGGTATTCCTGCCGTTGCCCGGTCATCAGCGGGTCCATCAGGTCGCTCATGCGGAACGGGCTGTAGACGAAGCCGCGGATGGCGCGCCGCCGGTCCCCGACGCTGTCCAGCGGCAGGGCGCGGTCGTAGACCGGCAGGTAGATCAGGAAACCGGCCTGCTCGTCCACGCCGGTCTCCTGCACCAGCCGGACCCTGCCGCTGGCGGCGGTCTGGCCGGTGTCGCGCGCCCGTTCCATGGCGGTGCGGCGCACCGGGTCGGAGAACATGTCGTAGCCGAAGGCGCGCAGGTTGCGGCCGCTGAACGGCTCCAGGTAGACGATGGGGAAGTAGGCGTCGCGCGGCGTGTCCGGCTGCACACGGTAGTCGGGGAAGCCCTCGGCGCGCACGGTGATCTCGTGCGCGGCGATCTCGTCCGGGGCCACGCGCTCGGCGAAGCCGATGCCCTGGATGCCGGGATAGCGCTCCTCCACGCGCAACGACGCCACGTAGGCGCGCCACGTGGCGCGGGTGACCAGCGCGCCGCCGGCGTCCATCAGCGCCACGCCGCCGCGCAGGATCTGCTCGTAGTTGTCCATGCGCTCGACGATGGCGGCGGCGAGGTCGCGCGCCTGGGCGCGGAAGCGCGCGTCGGCCTGCCGGTTCGCCTGCTGGTGCAGCAGCCACGCCGCCAGCGCGGTCAGCGTCAGGCCGAGCGCCAGCACCAGCACCGCCTCCCAGGACGGCGGCCGGTGGTCGGTCCGCGGCGGGTCCGGCAGAGGCGCCGCCATCACGCCCCCGGCTGGATCGCGCGGGCGAGGACGGCCTGCAGGTGCGGCGGCGGCACCGGCTTCTGCAGCACCGTGACGCCGGACGCCCGCGCCTCGCGCAGGCCGTCGGTGCTGGTGTCGCCGGTGATGATGATGCTGGGGATCTCGATGCCGACCATGGCGCGGATGCGGCGGATCGCCTCGACGCCGGTCTTCCCCTCGCGCAGGCGGTAGTCGGCGACGATGGCCTGCGGCGGCTCCCCGGCGGCGGAGAGCTTGTCCACCGCCTCGCGCTCGCTCTCGGCCGCGAGCACGCGGTAGCCCCACGCCTCGAGGAGGACGTTGAGCGCGCTCAGGACCGTGGTTTCGTCGTCGATGATGATGATCAGGGCGCCGGCTCCCCGCATGTCAGGGCATCTCGCCCACACTGCCTCTAACATAGGCAGGGGGGCGGAGGTTTCTATAAGCCCTCCGTCGTGCGCGCATGGCAGGAATTGGTTGAGATAATCCGGCCCATCGGCCATTCTTCTCGCCCTTTTGGCGGGGATTTGGCGATGACCGGCGAACGCATCTATTTGTACGACACCACGCTGCGCGACGGCGCGCAGACCCAGGACGTGGACTTTTCGGTCGCCGACAAGATCGCCATCGCCAGGGACCTCGACCGCCTCGGCATCGACTACGTCGAGGGCGGCTGGCCCGGCGCCAACCCGACCGACGACCAGTTCTTCGCCGAAGCGCCGGAGCTGGCGCGCGCCACCTTCACCGCCTTCGGCATGACGCGCCGCCCCGGCCGCAGCGCCGCCAACGACCCCGGCCTGTCGGCGCTGTTCAACGCGCGCTGCAAGGCGGTGTGCATGGTCGGCAAGTCGTGGGACTTCCAGGTCGATGTGGCGCTGGGCATCCCGCGCGCCGAGAACCTGGAGCTGATCGCCGACAGCGTCGCCGCGGCGAAGGCCGCCAAGGGCGAGGCGCTGTTCGACGCCGAGCACTTCTTCGACGGCTACAAGCGCAACCCCGGCTACGCCGTGCAGTGTATCCGCGCCGCCTACGAGGCCGGCGCCCGCTGGATCGTGCTGTGCGACACCAACGGCGGCACGCTGCCCGACGAGGTCGAGGCGATCGTCCGCGCCGTGGTGACGGAGCACGGCATCCCCGGCGAGCGCCTGGGCATCCACTGCCACAACGACACCGAGAACGCGGTCGCCAACTCGCTGGCCGCGGTGCGGGCCGGCGTGCGGATGATCCAGGGCACCATCAACGGCCTGGGCGAGCGTTGCGGCAACGCCAACCTCGTCTCGCTGATCCCGACGCTGATGCTGAAGATGGGCTTCGAGACCGGCATCGGGCGCGACGACCTGCCCTTGCTGACCGAGGTCAGCCGGAACCTGGACGAGCGCCTGAACCGCGCCCCCAACCGGCACGCGCCCTACGTCGGCGCCGCCGCCTTCGCGCACAAGGGCGGGCTGCACGTCTCCGCCATCGAGAAGGACCCCGCCTGCTACGAGCACGTGCCGCCCGAGACGGTGGGCAACCGCCGGCAGATCGTGGTGTCCGACCAGGCCGGCCGCTCCAACATCCTGGCGCGCCTGCGCGAGGCCGGCATCGACATCGACGCCAAGGACCCGCGCCTGCCCAGGCTGCTGGACCTGGTCAAGCAGCGCGACACCGAGGGCTACGCCTACGACACCGCCGAGGCCAGCTTCGAGCTGCTGGTGCGCGGCGAGCTGAAGCAGCTGCCCAACTACTTCGAGCTGCTGCGCTTCCATGTCACCGACGAGCGCCGCTACAACGCGCTCGGCAAGCTGGTGGTGGAATCCGAGGCGGTGGTGCGCGTGCGCGTCGGCGGCGAGATCCAGCTGCACGTCGCCGAAGGCAACGGCCCGGTCAACGCGCTCGACCACGCCATGCGCAAGGCGCTGGAGGGCTGCTATCCCGAGCTGAAGGGCGTCAGGCTGGTGGACTACCGCGTGCGCATCCTGGCTGCCAGCGCGGCCTCGGCCGCCATGCCGCGCGTGCTGATCCGCAGCCAGAACGCCTCGGGTACGGAGTGGTCGACGCTCGGCGTCTCCACCAACATCATCGAGGCCTCGATGGAGGCCCTGGTGGACAGCTACACCTACACCCTGTTCAAGGACGGCGTGGCGGCGCGCGGGTGAGCGCGCCGACGCCTTGAGAGACTGACATGACTTCCGGCAAGGACCCCAACCGCCCGACCATCACGGGCGGCCCCACCATCATCCTCGTCCAGCCGCAGATGGGCGAGAACATCGGCGCCTGCGCGCGCGCCATGCTGAACTGCGGCCTGACCGAGCTGCGCCTCGTCAAGCCGCGCGACGGCTGGCCGAACGAGAAGGCGCAGGCCAACGCGTCGGGCGCCGACCTCGTGCTCGACAACGCCAGACTGTACGAGACGACGGCGGAGGCGGTGGCCGACCTGCAGGTGGTCTACGCCACCACCGTGCGCACCCGCGGCATGGTCCAGGAGTTCGTCACGCCCCGCGTGGCGGCCGAGGAATTGCGCGCCCAGTACAGCGCCGGCCACAGGACCGGCGTGCTGTTCGGGCCGGAGCGCACCGGGCTGGTCAACGACGACCTGACGCTGGCCGACAAGCTGATCACCGTGCCGCTGAACCCGTCCTTCGCCTCGCTGAACCTGGCGCAGGCGGTGCTGCTGATCGGCTACGAGTGGTTCCAGACCGGCGAGGTCCCGCCCGAGCGCGTCCTGCACACCGGCCAGTCGCGCCCGGCCACCAAGGCGGAGCTGCTGAACTTCTTCGAGCACATCGAGGGCGAGCTGGAGCGTACCGGCTTCTTCACCACGCCGGAGAAGCGTCCCTCCATGGTGCGCAACCTGCGCAACGCCTTCGAGCGCATGCAGATGACCGAGCAGGAGGTCCGCACCTTCCACGGCATCCTGGCCAGCCTGACCGGACGGCGGAAGGGCGGGGCGTAGCGACAAACCGCTTGCGCGCCGCGCCGGCCTGTCCGACGCTGCCGGGAGTCATGCCGCCCGCCCGCCCCCCCGCCCCGTCCTTCTCCGGCAGTTTCGAATACCGGCTGCAGCGCACCGCGGTGGGCGTGGTGATGCTGGACCTTGCGCGGCGCATCACCGCGGTGAACGCGGTGGCGGGCCGGCTGCTGCGGCTGAAGGGCACCGACCCGATCGGCGCCGACATCCTCGCCTTCCACCCGCCGGCCTCGCGCGCCAAGGTGCGCTGGCTGATCGACGCCGCCGAGAACGCCACCGACGGCACCGCCGGCATGGTGGTGACCACGCCCATGGGCAGCCTCGTCGCCAAGGTGACGACGCTGGGCGACCAGGGCTTCTGCATGATGTTCCACGCGCTGGGCGAACTGCCCATGGGCGATGCCGAACCCGCCGAGCGCCCGCACCTGCTGAAGCTGCCGGTGCTGCGCGGCGGCGCCACCGAACTGGTGGAGATCGCCGACGTCGTCTGCCTGACCGCGCAGGGCCACTACGCCGAGGCGCTGACCCGCGCCGGCACGCACCTCTGCCCGCTGGCGCTGGCGGAGCTGGAGAAGCGCGTCGATCCCCTGACCTTCGTGCGCGTCCACCGCCGCCATCTGGTGAATCTGCGCCACGTCCGCGCCGCCGAGCGGGTGGACGGCCGCTGGACGCTGGCGCTGTCGGCCGGGCAGGGCGCGCGCATCCCGGTCGGCCGCGACAGGGTGGAGCTGGTGCGCCGCCTGCTCGCGGTGTAATGCCGTTCATGCGCCGATGATGCCGTTCGTGCAGCGCCGGCGCGGTTCGGGCGCCGCCGGTTGAGCGCCGGTGCCGCCGGTGCGAGGCTGCCCGGGTCAACGCAGCCCTCAGGTGAGAGATGACCCAGCTCGCCCGCTACACCAGCTTCGCCGGCATCGATTTCGAGGGCAACATGGCCGCGGTGCTCGGGCACCTGCGCCGCTACATCGACGATCCGGCCAGGACCAACCCCTTCTGGGAGCGCTTCAAGCAGCGCCTCGCCGAGGCCGGGAGCGACCGGGTGCCGGTGGCCGACGCGCTGCTGCTCATGCACGCGCACGTCTACTACATGGTCGAGCTGTTCGAGGAGCACGACGACGGGGAGGCGCTGGCGGCGCTGAAGAAGCTGGAGGAGGAGTGCTTCTGACGCCCGCGCGTCCGGCGGATTTGCGGGTTTGACATTCGGCGCGCGATCCGTATAGTGCGCGCCTTCACTTCCCGGGAAGGCGGGCGTGCGTGCCTGTTTGCGCCCCGTCCCCGGCGGAAACGCCGGTGGAACTACCGGGACAAAACCAACTCGCGAAAACCGAGGACGAGTATGAGCAAGCGTCAAGAGTCCAAGTACAAGATTGACCGCCGTCTCGGCGTCAACCTCTGGGGCCGTTCCAAGAGCCCGCTGAACCGCCGCGAGTACGGCCCGGGCCAGCACGGCCAGCGCCGCAAGAAGCCGTCGGACTACGGCCTGCAGCTGATGGCCAAGCAGAAGCTGAAGGGCTACTACGGCAACATCGGCGAGAAGCAGTTCCGCAAGATCTATCAGGAGGCCGTGCGCCGCAAGGGCGACACCGGCGAGAACCTGATCGGCCTGCTGGAGCGCCGCCTGGACGCCGTCGTCTACCGCATGAAGTTCGTCCCCACCCCGTTCGCCGCCCGCCAGTTCATCAACCACGGCCACATCCTGGTGAACGGCAAGCGCGTCAACATCCCGTCCTACCGCGTCAAGGACGGCGACGTGATCGAGGTGAAGAACAAATCCAAGCAGCTCGCCCTCGTCCTGGAGGCCATCGCCTCGGGTGAGCGCGACATCCCCGAGTACCTGACCGTCGACACCGGCGCGCTGAAGGGCAGCTTCCTGCGCGCCCCGCAGCTGGCCGACGTGCCGTACCCGGTGCAGATGGAGCCGAACCTGGTGGTCGAGTTCTACTCGCGCTAACCGCCGGTTCACGGACGATACGCGAAAGGCCGCCCCGCAGGGGGCGGCCTTTTTCGTTTGCTTTCTCCCCCAGCGGAGCTGGGGGAGGGCAGGCAATGCGTCGCCTTACGCGTCCACCATCTCCAGCGCCGGGTAGTCGGTGTAGCCCTTCTCCGTGCCGCCGTAGAAGGTCTCCTTGTCGCCCTCGGCCAGGGGCGCGCCGGCCCTCAGGCGCGCCGGCAGGTCGGGGTTGGCGATGAACGGGATGCCGATGCTCACCAGATCGGCCTCGCCCTTGGCCAGCACGGCGTCGGCGGCCGCGCGGGTGTAGTAGCCGCCGTTGATGATGAAGGTGCCCTTGAAGGCGGCGCGCAGCTGCGACGCCACCGCCGGCGCGCCGGCCGGCAGGGCCATCGGGCCGTCGATGCCCTCGATCACGTGCAGGTAGGCGAGATTGAAGGTGCTCAGCGCCTTGGCGACGTGGGTGAACAGGGCGACCGGGTCGCTGTCGCGCATGTCGTTGAAGGTGCCGTTCGGCGACAGGCGGACGCCGACGCGGTCGGCGCCGATGGCGTTCACCGTGGCCTCGACGACGTCCAGCAGGAAACGGGCGCGGTTCTCGATGGAGCCGCCGTAGGCGTCGGTGCGCTGGTTGGTGCCGTCGCGCAGGAACTGGTCGATCAGGTAGCCGTTGGCGCCGTGGATCTCCACGCCGTCGAAGCCGGCGTCGTAGACCGCGCGCTTGGCCGCCTCGACGAAGTCGCGGACGAGGCCGGGGATCTCGGCCGTCTCCAGAGCGCGCGGCACCGGGAACGGCTTCATGCCCTCGCCGGTGAACAGCTCGCCCGCCGCGGCGATGGCGGAGGGGGCGACGGGCTGCGCGCCGTTCGGCTGGAAGATCGGGTGCGAGATGCGGCCGACGTGCCAGAGCTGCACGAAGATCCGCCCGCCCTTGGCGTGCACCGCCTCAGTCACGCGGCGCCAGCCGGCGGCCTGACTGTTGGTGTGGACGCCCGGCGTGCTGGGGTAGCCCTGCGCGGTGTCGTTCACCTGCGTGGCCTCGGTGATGATCAGGCCGGCCGAGGCGCGTTGCGCGTAGTACTCGGCCATCAGCGGGGTGGGGGCGTTGCCCTCGCCGGCGCGGCTGCGGGTCATCGGCGCCATGACGATGCGATTGGGCAGCTCGAAGGCGCCGAGGCGGACGGGCGTGAAGAGGTCGTTCTGGCTCATTGGGAGGCTCGCGTCCTTGAGTATGTATGTGGGTACATACTTACTGCATCGAGGCCGCTTGTCAAGTATGCGTGTGCATACCTATTATAGGTTTGCCGGGCACGGTGCCCGGCGAGGAAGGACGCCATGCTGGACGAGGAAACCCCCTGCGCGCGGGGTGACGAGGGCTGCACAAGCCCCCGCAAGCGCGACCGCGAGGCGACGGCCAACGCGCTGCTGGACGCCGGCAAGCAGGTGTTCGCCGAGCGCGGCTTCGACGCCGCGACGACGCGCGAGATCGCCGCGCGCGCCGGCGTCAACGAGCAGCTGATCCAGCGCTACTTCAGCGGCAAGGCCGGCCTGCTGCTGGCGGTGGTCGAGCGCTATGGCCGCGAGGAGGCGCAGGGCTGCACGCTGCCGCCGACGGCCGGCACCTGTGTGGAGAAGGAGATCCACACCTTCCTGCACCACCAGGCCGAGCACGCCTGGAAGTGCCGCGAGTTCACCAAGGTGATCATGGGCCGCGCGCTGGTCGATCCGGCCATCGCTGCGGAGATGGGGCGGACGCTGTCGGAGAGCCGCATCCCCTGCCTGCTCTCGCGGCTGGAAGCGTTGCGCGACAAGGGCCTGATCGACCGCGACGCCGACCTGCCGAACGTCGCCGCCGGCATCGCGACGCTGAGCTTCGGCCTGGGCTTCCTGGATCAGGTGGTATTCGCCGAGGACAGCGGCCGGGTGTGCGCGGTGGCGCGCAGCATCGCGACGACCCTGGCGCGGGGGCTGGCGCCGAAGGGGTGAGGTTTTGGGTCACCGTTTCGACGCGGATTTCACGGATTGAGGCACGGATTGCACGGATCTTTTTTGATCGTGCGCAGCATCGGCCTCCGGGATGGGACTCGGCGCAGCACGAATAAGGGAAATCCGTGTAATCCGTGCCTCAATCCGTGAAATCCGTGAAGCCCGGGTTGTTCCTCGGTCCCCGTACTCAGTCCCCGGCCGCCGCCGTCCGAACGGCCGCCCGGTGCGTGGCGAACGCGTCGTGCGAGTACAGCATCAGTGCCACCCAGATGCAGCCGAAGGCGACGGCGTGCGCCGCGGTGAAGGTCTCGCCGTAGACCAGCACGCCGAGCAGCAGCTGCCCGGTCGGGCCGATGTACTGCAGCAGCCCGATGGTGGAGAGCTTGAGGCGTGCCGCGCCCACCATGAACAGCACCAGCGGCACCGCGGTGATCGGCCCGGCCAGCGCCAACAGGACCGCCGTTCCCATGCCGCCGCCGACGAACGCCCCCTCCGGCCCCAGCCACAGCAGGTAGCCGAGCGCCGGCGGGATCAGCAGGCCGGTCTCCACCAGCAGGCCAGTGACCGGCTCGATGGCGGCCTTCTTGCGGACCAGGGCGTAGATGCCGAACGTCACCGCCAGCGCCAGCGCGATCCACGGCACCACGCCGTACCACAGCACGAGGCTGAGCACCCCGGTCGCCGCCACCGCCACCGCGACCATCTGCTGGCGCGACAGCCGCTCGTGCAGGAAGACGACGCCGAGCAGCACGTTGACCAGCGGGTTGATGTAGTAGCCCAGGCTGGACTGCAGCATCTGCCCGCTGAGCGTGGCGTAGATGAAGATCAGCCAGTTCGAGGAGACCAGCGCCGTGGTGACCGCCAGGATGCCGAGGCGCCGCCACGTGCCGATCGCCCGCACCACCGCCATCGGCCCGCGCGCCGCCAGCACGAAGGCGCCGACCAGCAGCACGGTCCACACCACGCGGTGCGAGACGATCTCCACCGCGCCGATGCCGGTCAGCAGCTTGAAGTAGACCGGCGCCACCAGCCCCCACAGCAGAAAGGCCCCGGTCGCGGCGGCCAAGCCGGTGAACGTCGGGTTGTGGCGGTCGGCGGATGCGTCACTGAGGGTCGTCATGCCTCCGGTGTAGCACGGGCACCGGCGCGGCGGCGAGGCGGCCCCGTGTTATGCCGGGCGCATGACCGGGCTGCACCGCCGGCATGACGCTCCGTGGGACGAACGTTCAGCGGCTGCCGCTGCCTCCGCCGGCTGCGCCTCCGCCGGCGGCACCGCCGACGCTGCCGGGCGTGGATCCGCTCGCGGGCGGGGCGCCCGGCGGACGGCTGCCGGCGGTGTTGGTGTTCAGCGATCCGCTGCCTGTCGCGCCGCCGCTGCCGCCGCGGTTGCCGCCCGACGCGGCGGAGCTGCCGGCTCCCCCGCCGCCGATCCCGGCCTCGCGGGCGGCGGTGCGCGCCTCGCGCAGGTGGCGGAGGCATCCGTCGGCGTCGCCGCGGTCGGCGGCGGCGCGGGCCTCGTCGACACGGGTCTGCATGCGCCGGCGGTCCTCGTCGCTCAGCGTGGTGCCGGCGCGGGCGCCCGGCGCGGTATCGACCTCCGGCTGCGTGCCGCGGCCGACCGGCGACGGCGTGAGGACGCCGCCGCGCCGGGCCATGTCGCGCTCGGCTCCGGTGGTGCTCGGCGCCGGCACGGGCGTGTCGGCCGGCCCCGCGCCGCGGCCGGCGCGATCGTGGGCCGTGAAGGTGGCGGCGAAGCGCTCGGCCTCGTTGCGGCAGGCGGCAGCCCGCTGGTCGCGGCCCTGGGTCTGCGCGGGCGCCGGCGCCGCGGCGAGCAGCAGCAGCGCCGGCAGCAGCAGGGCGGTGCGTTTCATGACCGGCGCTCCGGATCCTCGCGGTCGAGGCGCTGGCGCGCCACGTCGATGGCCGAGCCGGGAACGTAGGACGGCGACGCCGTGCCGGGATCCGGCGGGGGCGGCGGCACCACCTCGGCGTTGCTGACGCGCAGCGCCTCGGCGGCCTTGCCCAGGTTGCCCTCGTCGCCGACGCCATCGCTGGCGCCGTCGGCGCGCGGCTTCACCATGACGGCCGGCTCGCCGGTCCAGCCGGAGGCGCGCCATTCGGCCGAGCGGGCGGCGAGATCGACGCTGTCCCCGCTTTCCAGCACGCCGACGGCGCGGCTCACCGCCTCGTCGTCGCGTGGCGAGACGACCAGCAGCGCGCCGCCGCGGCGCAGTCCCTCGGCGTAGGCCACCGCCTCGTCGTGCGGCACGCCCCAGCCCTTGAGCTGCGGCATGACCTCGCCATAGCCCTCGCCGGCGCCGTAGCCGGAGTTGCGCAGCACCTCGACCTCCATGTCGGAGAAGCCGGCGGCGAGCAGGTCGCGCTCCGCGGCCTCGGCGTCGTCCAGCGTGTCGAACAGGGCGACCAGGGTCTTCGCCATGACAACCTCCTCAGCGCATCCACACCAGCAGGACCAGCGCCACCACCACCAGCGCGACGATCCACAGGAACGACCGGGATTGCGACCGGATCGTGCCCGCCCCCTCGTAGACACCCATCTTGCGCGGGCTGTGATGGTCGCCGGCCATGCTGCTCTCCTTCGCGATTCTTCGGCCTGATCCTTCGTCAGAGGCAACAGGCGGATGGTCAGGCCGGTTCCGGCCAAGCCCCCGAATCGGGTACGGCGAAAGCGGGCTTGCGCGCCGGGCGGGGCGGCGCCACCTGTCCCGCTTGGGACAGTTTCATCCCGTTCGGGCGGACGCGGCTCATGAAGGTGCTGATCGTCGAGGACGAGGCGCTGATCGCGCTGAGCTGGGCGCAGGTGGTCGAGAGTGTCGGCCACCGGGTGCTGGGCATCTGCGCCAGCCTGCCGGCCGCCCAGGAGCTGACGCGGCACGAGGCGCCGGACGTGGCGCTGGTGGACCTGCGCCTCGGCGGCGGCCGCTGCGGCGCCAAGGTGGACGAGTACCTGAACGAGACCTTCGGCACCACGTCGCTGTACGTCACCGCCAACCGCGACTTCGCCTACCGCTACGGCACCCGCGCCATCGGCTTCGCCGAGAAGCCTCTGTCCGGCGACTCGCAGTTCGCCGTGGTGCGCTTCCTGACCGCGTGGCACGAGGGCCGCCGCCCGCCGGTGCCGCCCGGGGTGACGCTGTTCGGCGACGCGCAGGAAGTGATGACGGAGGCGGCGCGGGCGGAGGCGTGACGTCCCCTTAGGGCATTGGACGCCATATCGCGCCTATGGCGTGATACGCCCCATGACGAAGGCGGCGCTTGTCTTTCAGGATCGGAAGGTCTTTGCGCGACGGCGCCATTTTATCCCGGCGCATCTGGCTCATCGCGATGCCGGTTCCGCCAAGCCGTCACAGATACAAGTACAGCCTGTTCTACGGCTACCCGGCAGAGCGTCTGGTCGCCTACGACAACGAACGCGGCAAGGGTGACCATCGGCATCTGAGGGACGGGGAGACGCCGTATTGTTTTGTCTCGTTGGAACGGCTGCTGGCGGACTTCCGCGCCGACGTCGAGGCCATGAGGGGAGAGGCTCTATGGGCAAGCTGCAGATCCACGTGGGCGAAGACTATGACCGGATGACGGCGCGTCTGCTCGATGCCGTTCAGCGTGCCGAAGCCGGCGAAGACGTGCGTGAGAACCACCTGACCTTTGAGAACTGGGAGACCCTGGTCAAGGTGCTGACACCGAAGCGGATGGAGCTGCTGCACCACCTGCGCCTGAGTCCGACCGCCAGCATCGCTGAACTGGCGCGGGCGCTGGGGCGCGACTACAAGCGGGTGCACGAGGATGTCGAGTACCTGACCGAACTGGGCCTGATCGAGCGCGGTGAGGACGGCCTGCGGGTCGAGGTCGAGGAGATCCGGGCGCAGATCGCCATTTAGGCGCCCAAACGAAAAGGGCTCCGCCGAGGCGGAGCCCTTTCGTGTCCCGAAGGCCAGGCCGTCAGGCGTTGGCGCCGGTGGCGATGCCCTTGTCGGCGAGGAGCTGCTGCAGCTCGCCGTTCTCGTACATCTCGCGGACGATGTCGCAGCCGCCGACCAGCTCGCCCTTGACGTAGAGCTGCGGGAAGGTCGGCCAGTTCGAGAACTCCTTCAGGCCCTGGCGCAGGCCCGGATCCTCGAGGATGTTGATGCCCTTGAACTTCACGCCCACGTGGCTCAGCACCTGGACGACGGCGGCGGAGAAGCCGCACTGCGGGAACACCGGGGTGCCCTTCATGTACAGCACGACATCGCTGCCGGAGAGATCCTGCTTGATGCGTTCGGCGACGTTCGGATCGACCATGTCTCGTACCCTTATGTAAAGACTCAGGCCCCTTCCGGGACCCCGGTGGTGAGCGCCAGGGCGTGCAGCTCGCCGCCCATTTTGCCCTGCAGCGCCGCGTACACCATCTGGTGCTGCTGCACGCGCGACTTGCCCTTGAAGGACGGCGATTCGACGTGCGCGGCGTAGTGGTCGCCGTCGCCGCGCAGATCGGCGATCTGCACGGTGCAGTCCGGAATGCCTTCCCGGATCAGGCGTTCAATGGTTGCGGCTTCCATCGCCATTGGTCGTGTCCTTCGTCCTTATTCGACGCCGGCCGTCATATAGGCCGGAAGCCAAGCCTCATTCGCCTTGCGCAGGCGCTCGATCGATATGGCCTCGCCGCCCCGGCCCGTCAACGCGGTGCCGCGCGTGGTGCCCAGAACGGTCACCGGCACGCCGGCTTCCCTGGCGCGGGCCTGCACCGCCTCGGCCTTGTCCGGGCGGACGGCCAGCACGTAGCGGGCCTGATCCTCGCCGAACAGCACCTTCGGGTGCGCGCCGTCCAGGCCGGTGATGTGGGCGCCGACGCCGCCGGCAATCGCCATCTCGGCCACCGCGACCAGCAGGCCGCCGTCCGCCACGTCGTGGCTGGCGGTCACCAGGCCGTCCAGCACCAGGGCGCGCACGAACTCGCCGTTGCGGCGCTCGGCCTTCAGGTCCACCGGCGGCGGCGGGCCTTCCTCGCGGCCGAGGATCTCGCGCAGGAACAGCGACTGGCCGATGTGTCCCTTGGTCTCGCCGACCGCCAGGATGGTGTCGCCCTCGTTCCGGAAGGCGATGCCCACCGCCAGCATGGCGTCGGGCAGGCTGCCGACCGCGCCGATCGCGGGGGTTGGCAGGATCGCCTCGCCGTTGGTCTCGTTGTAGAGCGACACGTTGCCCGACACGACCGGGAAGTCCAGCGCGCGGCAGGCCTCGCCCATGCCCTGGATGGCGCCGACGATCTGGCCCATGATCCGCGGCTTCTCGGGGTTGCCGAAGTTCAGGTTGTCGGTGACCGCCAGCGGCAGCGCGCCGACCGCCGACAGGTTGCGGTACGCCTCGGCCACCGCCTGGGCGCCGCCGCGGACCGGGTCGGCCTTGACGTAGCGCGGCGTGCAGTCGGTGGTGATCGCCACCGCCTTCTTCTGGTTCGGCAGGCGCACCACCGCGGCGTCGGCCTGGCCGGACATGAAGCGGGTGTCGCCGCCGACGAGGCTGTCGTACTGCTCCCAGATCCAGCGCTTGGACGCCTGGTCGGGGCAGGAGACCAGCTTGACCAGCGTCTCCTCCAGCGACAGCCTCCAGCCGTCCCACAGGCCGTCGTCCAGCTCGGGCTGCGGCGGGGTCGGCTCCCACGGGCGCTCATAGACCGGGGCGCGGTTGGAGATCGGCGCGATCGGCATGTCGGCCCACACCTGCCCGTGCATCTTCAGCACGAGGCGCCCGGTGTCGGTCAGGTGGCCGATGACGGCGAAGTCCAGCTCCCACTTCTCGAAGATCTTGCGGGCGATCTCCTCGCGGCCGGGCTTGAGGATGATCAGCATGCGCTCCTGGCTCTCGGAGAGCATGATCTCGTACGGGCTCATGCCCGTCTCGCGCATCGGCACGTGGTCGAGCACCAGTTCGATGCCGAGGCCGCCCTTGCCGGCCATCTCGACCGAGGAGGAGGTCAGGCCGGCCGCGCCCATGTCCTGGATGGCGACGATGGCGTCGGTGTCCATCAGCTCCAGGCAGGCCTCGATCAGCAGCTTCTCGGTGAACGGGTCGCCGACCTGGACGGTGGGGCGCTTCTCCTCCGAATCCTCGGAGAACTCGGCCGAGGCCATGGTGGCGCCGTGGATGCCGTCGCGGCCGGTCTTGGAGCCGACATAGACCACCGGGTTGCCGATGCCGGCGGCGGCCGAATAGAAGATGCGGTCGGCCTTGGCCACGCCCACGGTCATCGCGTTGACCAGGATGTTGCCGTTGTAGGACTCGTGGAAGTTGGTCTCGCCGCCCACCGTCGGCACGCCGACGCAGTTGCCGTAGCCGCCGATGCCCGACACCACGCCCGACACCAGATGCCGCGTCTTGGCGTGGTCGGGGCTGCCGAAGCGCAGCGCGTTCATGTTGGCGATGGGCCGGGCGCCCATGGTGAAGACGTCGCGCAGGATGCCGCCCACGCCGGTCGCCGCGCCCTGGTAGGGCTCGATGAACGACGGGTGGTTGTGGCTCTCCATCTTGAAGATGATGGCGTCGCCGTCGCCGAAATCGACCACGCCGGCGTTCTCGCCGGGGCCGCAGATGACCTGCGGACCGGTGGTCGGCAGCGTCGTCAGCCACACCTTGGAGGACTTGTACGAGCAGTGCTCCGACCACATGACCGAGAAGATGCCCAGTTCGGTCAGGGTGGGCACGCGGCCCATGATCTCCAGGACGCGCTGGTATTCGTCGGCCGTGAGGCCGTGCTCGGCGGCGATTTCGGGGGTGACGGCGGCTTCGGTCAAGGCGGGTCTCACCGGTTCGTCCGGGCGGCCGGGCTGGGCCCGCGCCCCGGGGGTGGGTCTCCAGGGCTTTATAAGCCCCGCCCGCGCGAAAGCAAGTTGATCCGTCCCCGACTACCGCTCCGCGACCATGGTCTGCAGCTTGCCGGGCAGGTGGAGCGCCCCGGCGAAGCGCGCGCCGCCGATGCGCGCGTTGTCGAAGGTGGCACCCGCCAGTTCCGCCCCGTCGAACACCGCGCCGGCCAGCTGCGCGTCCAGCAGCACGGCGCCGCCCAGGTCGGCGCCGGAGAAGTCGGTCGCCACCGCGTTGGCGGCGGTCAGCACCGCGCCGCGCAGGTCCGCCCCCGCCAGCGTCGAGCCGGCCAGAACGCCGTTCAGCAGCAGCGCCTGCCCCAGCCGCGCGCCCGTCAGGTCGGCGCGGTCGAGGCGCGCGTCGCGGATGTAGGCGCCGGAGAAGTCGGCCGCCAGCGCGCGTGCACCGATCAGCCGCACCCCCTGCAGGTTGGCGCCGGCCAGCGTCGCGCCCGACAGGTCGGCGCCGTCCAGCACGGTGTTGAACAGGTCGGCGTCGGACAGGTCGGCGCCGACGAGGCTGCATCCGGCGAGGTTCGCGAAGCGCAGGTCGGCCTTGCGCAGGTCGGCGCCGTCGAGCCGGCAGGCGCGCAAGTCGACGCCGTTCAAATCCGCCTGCACCAAGTCGACGCCGCGAAAATCGGAGCCGGCCAACTGCTGCCCGGCGAAGGGGCAGTGCACGAGTCGGGTGAACGGCTGCGGCGCGTCGCACGCGCCGCGGGGCCGGGATTCAAGGGCTTCGGCCGGGGTGCCGAAGGCCGCCACGACGAGGAGGGCGGCGGTGAGGATGCCGGTGCTGAGGGAAAATCCACGCATACTGGGCCTCCCAATGACTGGGACATTTTGCCCCAGATCTTGTCAGGCTACCGTACCGCGACCGATTCGCACAGCGATAGTTTCAAATTATGGCTTTTTGCGGCGCTATTCTGCACCCAGGCTTATTGCAATGCGTCAACTAGGCCTTCGAACATAGGCCGGCCGTCGGTGTTGCCGTGCAGCGTCTCCACGGCGTCCTCCGGGTGCGGCATCAGGCCCAGCACGGTCTTCTTCTCGTTGAAGACGCCGGCGATGGCCGCGGCGGAGCCGTTCGGGTTGCCCAGCGGATCGTCGCCGCCGTCGGCCGCGACGTAGCGGAAGGCGACCTGGCCCTGGTCCTCCAGGCGCTTGATGGTGTCGGCGTCGGCCCAGTAGTTGCCGTCACCGTGCGCCACCGGGTAGCGGACGATCTGCCCCTTGCGGTACTTGGCGGTGAAGTCGCTGTCGGTGTTCTCGACGCGGAGCGCCACCTGCTTGCAGATGAACTTCAGCCCGGCGTTGCGGCGCAGCGCGCCCGGCAGCAGCCCGGCCTCGGTGATGATCTGGAAGCCGTTGCACACGCCCAGCACGCGCACGCCCTTGTCGGCGCGGGCCTTCACCTCGCGCATGATCGGCGAGTGGGCCGCCATGGCGCCGGAGCGCAGGTAGTCGCCGTAGGAGAAGCCGCCGGGAACGACGATCAGGTCGACCTGGGGCAGCTCGGTGTCGCGGTGCCAAACCTCGTACGGCTTGACCCCGGAAACGGTCTCCAGGGCGGCGACGGCGTCGCGTTCGCGGTTGGAGCCGGGGAAAACGATGACGGCAGCCTTCATGGGGCGCGGATCCGCTCAGGACTGGGTGGGCGATGCAGGCGGGACACTAGAGGCATAGACCCGGCGAAGCAAGGGGCAGGGCAGGCCGGCCGCTACGCGCCGCCGTCCAGGCGCCGGTTCCAGTCCTCGACCGCCCCGCGGGCGAGCCGGTTTTCGGCCAGCGTCCGCCAGGACGACGCCAGTTCCGTCATGGCGGCCATCGCCTCCAGCGCGGCGCGGTCGAGCGTGTCCACGTACAGCGCGCGCAGCAGCCGCGTCAGCGGCCACGCGGCGCGCGGCCGGTCGAGCAGCGCCAGCGCGTCGCCGGGGGCGACGCTGCCCGGCTCCAGCACCCGGTAGTACCAGCCGGTGCGCCCCGTGGTCTGCACCCGCCGCGCCATGTCCCGCACGCCGAAGCGGTGGTTGAGCTTCCAGCACGGCTGGCGCCCCTGCGCCACCTGCAGCACCGCCCCGCCGAGGCGCCAGACGTCGCCGACGCAGACGTCCGCCTCGGTCAGGCCCATGGTGGACAGATTCTCGCCGAAGGCGCCCGGCGCGTTCAGTGCGGCCGGCGCGGGATGGAGTTCGTCGCGCCACGCTGCGTAATGATCGCGCGGGTAGTGGTGGACCGCCTTTTCCGGGCCGCCGTGCACCCGGCGGTCGGCCTGCTCGTCGCCGTGGAAGCCCTCCGGCCCGAGGAGCAGCGGCCCGTCCACCGGCCGCTTGGTGATGGCGCTCGTCTTGCCGGGCGGGCCGAACGGGACGGCGGTTCCGACCAGCAGCGCGTCGAGGCGGCCGGCCGCCGTCATGCCGGCACCTCCGCCAGCCACGCCGTCAGGCAGCATCGGCCGGCGGCGGCGGTGTCGTTGCCGAAACGGGCGGCGCCGTCGCGCAGATCGGTCACCGACAGGCCGGCCTTGGCGATCTCCACGGCGTGGCCGACCAGCCAGCGCTCGAAGCCGACGGGAGAGGCTTCGGGGTGGAACTGGAAGGCCAGCGCATGCCGGCCCACCGCGAAGGCCTGGTTCACGCAGACGTCGGTCGAGGCCAGCAGCGTGGCGCCGGCGGGCAGATCGAAGGTGTCGCCGTGCCAATGCAGGACCGGCACGCCGTCCAGATGCCCCAGCGGCCCGGCCTTGCCGGCGGCGGTGAGGGCGACCGGCTTCCAGCCGATCTCCTTGGCCGGGCCGGGGTAGACGCGGGCGCCCAGCGCGCGGGCCATCATCTGCGCGCCCAGGCACACGCCCAGCGTCGGCCTGCCGGCGGCGAGCCGCCGTTCGAGGATCGCCACCTCGTCGGCCACGAAGGGGTAGAGGTCCTCCTCGTAGGCGCCGATGGGGCCGCCCAGCACGGCCAGCAGGTCGGGGGCGAGCGGATCGACGGCGCTCAGGTCGTCGACTCCGGCGTCCAGGATGCGGATCTGGTAGCCCTGCGCCTCGATGGGGGCGGCGAAGGCGCCGAGGTCCTCGAAATGAACGTGGCGGATGGCAAGGGCGGTGCGCGGCATGCTTGACCTCACGGCCGTGTCTTGGCCGCCCGATTTTGCCGCGCCTGCTGCTGAAGAGCTACGTAATGATGCCAGACCAGCTTTGCGGCGAGGCTGCGGTAGGGGCGCCAGGGCTCGGCGACGGCGACCAGCGCGTCGCGGCCCGGCCGCTCGGCCCAGCCCTTCAGGCGCTGCACGCCCAGCATGATGGCGAGGTCGTCCACCGGCCACAGGTCGGGACGGTCCAGCGAGGTCATCAGGTAGACCTCCGCGCTCCAGCGGCCGATGCCCTTGAGTTTGACCAGCTCCGCGATGGCCGCCTCGTCGTCCATCGCGTGCAGGGCGTCCAGGTCGAGCCGGCCGGAGGCGATGGAGTCCGCCAGGACGCGGCCGTACTCGATCTTGCGGCCGCTGAAGCCGCAGGCCTTCAGCGTCGCCTCGTCGAGCGCGAGGTAGGAGTCCGGCGTGATCGCCGGCACCCGCTCCTCCAGCTTGCGCCACAGCGCCAGCGCCACCTGGGTGGACAGCTGCTGTTCGAGGATGATGCGCAGCAGCCCCTCGAAGCCCGCCGGCCGCGAGAAGTCGCGCAGCACCGGTCCGCCGACGCGCACGCACTCGGCGAAGATGGGGTCGATGGAGGCGAGGTGTTCGGGGGTCATGGAACGTTTGCCCCCTCCCTAACCCTCCCCCGCTTCGCGGGAGAGGGGACTCCGCCATTCTGCCCCCTCCACCGCAAAGCGGGGGAGGGATGGGGAGGGGGCTGCAATCTTATGCCAGCTCGATGGCGTAGTCTTCGATCACGGTGTTGGCCAGCAGCTTGGTGCACATGGCCTCCACTTCCTTGCGGGCGGCGTCCTTGTCGGTGCTCTTCAGCTCCAGCTCGATGACCTTGCCGGCGCGGACGTTGTCGACGCCCTCGAAGCCCAGCGTGTGCAGCGCGTGCTCGATGGCCTTGCCCTGCGGATCCAGGACGCCGCGCTTCAGGGTGACGTGAACCTTGGCCTTCATGGGTGTCTTCTCGCTTGTCGGTGGTGTTGCTGTTTATTGGAGCGTCTTCGGACCCTTGACGTCGCCGGGGCCGCCCTCGGGCAGGATGCCGAGGCGGCGGGCCACCTCCTGGTAGGCCTCCTCGACCTTGCCGAGGTCCTGGCGGAAGCGGTCCTTGTCCAGCTTCTCGTTGGTCTTGATGTCCCAGAGCCGGCAGTTGTCCGGGCTGATCTCGTCGGCGAGGACGATGCGCATGTCGTCCTCCTCCCACAGGCGGCCGAACTCCAGCTTGAAGTCCACCAGCTTCAGCCCGATGCCGAGGAACAGGCCCGACAGGTAGTCGTTCACGCGCAGCGCCAGCGCCACCATGTCGTCCAGGTCCTGCGGGGCGGCCCAGCCGAAGGCGGTGATGTGCTCCTCGGTGACCATCGGGTGCCCGAGTTCCTCGGACTTGTAGTAGTACTCGATGATCGAGCGCGGCAGCGGCGTGCCCTCGGGGATGCCGAAGCGCTTGGACAGCGAGCCGGCGGCGACGTTGCGCACCACCACCTCGATGGGGATGATCTCGACCTCGCGGATCAGCTGCTCGCGCATGTTCAGGCGGCGCACGAAGTGCGTCGGCACGCCGATCTCCGACAGCCGGCTCATCAGGTATTCGGAGATGCGGTTGTTCAGCACCCCCTTGCCGGTGATGACGCCCTGCTTCTTGTTGTTGAAGGCGCTCGCATCGTCCTTGAAGTACTGGACGAGGGTCCCGGGCTCAGGGCCTTCGAAGAGGACTTTCGCCCTGCCTTCGTAGATGCGCCGGCGTCTGCTCATGGGTGGTCGTCCAAACTGCGTGTGGCCCGGCTTAACCGTTGCCGGCCCGGGGATCTATCCGAGTGATATAGCAAGCCGGCGTACGGAACACAATGCGAGGGGGATACCCCCCGCCTCAGCCCAAATCCAGCGGTTTCCAAGGCGTTTCGTGCGGCGCGCCCGGCGCGAAGTGCCAGATCGGGTCGAGATCCGGCCGCTCGACCGAGGGCAGCGCGATGAGCGCGCTCGACGAGGTGCCGAAGCCGCTCGGCATGCGGAAGGTCATGGCGCCGCGGGCGTCGGCGCCGTCCCAGATGCGGCTGCCCAGCAGCTCCGGCCAGCCGCCCCAGCTCCCGGCGTCCGGGTCCGGCGGCGGCGCGTGGCGGAACAGCGGCAGGTACAGCGCGGTGCGCGGGTCGGCGCCGTCGTCCAGGTCGGCGGCGGTCAGCATGTGCACGCCCTCGGGGACGGGCTGCGTCTCCGGGCGGTTTCGCGGCCCACGGGAGGCGTCTCCGCCGCGGTGCACGAGCACGTAGGCGTCGCGGTTGTCGGCGATCAGCAGGTTGAACGGCCGGTAGGCGCGGGTGTCGAGCTGGGCGAGCGCCAGCGCCGCCTCCGACGCGTCGGCGTGGTCCAGCGCCTCCAGCACCAGCTCGCCGCGCGAGCGCTTGCCCTCCTCGGGCCCCAGCGTGCCGTAGCGGTTGAGGATGGCCGCCACCAGCCCCTCGTCGTTCATGCCCAGCCAGGTGCCGCCGGCCAGCTCGTCCAGGCCGGCGACCACGTTGGGGCGGTCGGGCCAGTGGCGCGCCGGTGGTTGCCAGGGGCGGTCGGCCATTTCGTCGCGGTTGGCGCCGAGGACGAGCGGCCACGCCGCGTCCGGTCGCCGCAGGATGATGACGCTGCACATGGTGTTCTTGCCTTCCGGCCTCGCTGCGCGTATCGGACGAGCACGCCCCGGTGACGCGGGGCGGCGAGCCGGCTATATAAGACTGTGAACGAGAAACGCAAACAAGCCGAGGAGCCCGGGTCCCCATGACCACGTTCGACGAGCGCGAGCAAGCCTTCGAGAACAAGTTCCAGCACGACCAGGACCTGCTGTTCCGGATCCGGGCGCGGCGCGACCGGCTGGCCGGCCTGTGGGCGGCCGATCTGATGGGACTGCACGGCGCCGACGCGGACGCCTACGCCCGGCAGATGGTCGAGGTCGACTTCTCCACCAGCGGCCCGCACGAGATCCGCACCCGCATCGCCGACGACCTGCGCGCCAAGGGCATCGACATCTCCGACCACCGCGTCGAGAAGGAGCTGGAGCGGCTCCTGAGCCTGGCGCACGATCAGGTGGTGCGGGAGTAGAATTCCAAGCCCCTCCCCCTCGCGGGGGAGGGGCTTCAGGGGGCCCCCGTCAGCTGCCCGTTCCTGATCAGCAGCTCGCGGAACCGTTCCGCCGGCACCGCCGGGCTGAACAGGAATCCCTGGTACTCGTCGCAGCCGTGGCCGCGCAGGAAGTCCAGCTGGACGTCCGTCTCCACCCCCTCCGCCACCACCTTCTTGCCCAGCGCGTGGCCGATGGAGATCACGGCGGCGGCGATGGCCTCGCCCTCGGCGTGGTTGGTGATGTCGCGCACGAAGCTCTGGTCCACCTTCAGGATGTCCAGCGGGAAGTGCCGCAGGTGGCTCAGGCTCGAATACCCCGTGCCGAAGTCGTCGATGGCCAGCCGCAGCCCGATGTCCTTTAGCGCCCGCATGGTGCCGATGGCCTGCTCGGGGTTCTGCATGACCATGCTCTCGGTCAGCTCCAGTTCCAGGATGAAGTTGGACAGGCCGGCGTCCTGCAGCAGCTCGGCGATGTGGGCGTAGAGGTCGGCCTGGCGGAACTGCCGGGCCGACAGGTTGACCGACATCCGCGCGTTGCTCCAGCCCTCGGCGATCCAGCGCCGGCTGTCGGCGCACGCCGTCTCCAGCACCCAGCGCCCGACCTGGAGGATCAGCCCGCTCTCCTCCGCCACCGGGATGAAGCGGCCGGGCGACACGCTGCCCAGCCGCGGGTTGGTCCAGCGCAGCAGCGCCTCCGCGCCGACGATAGCGCCGGTGCGCACGTCGAGCTGCGGCTGGTAGAACACCTGCAGTTCGCCGCGCGCGATGGCGCCGTGCAGCTCGCGCTCGATCACCATGCGCTCGCAGACGCGCTCGTTGATCTCGCGGGTGAAGAACTGGAAGCCGCCGCGGCCCATCTCCTTGGCGCGGTACATGGCGGCGTCGGCGTTCTTCAGCAGCGTCGCCACGTCCTCGCCGTCGCGCGGGTACATGGACGCGCCGATCGAGCAGGTGACGAACAGCTCCGACCCGTCGATGGTGAAGGGCCGGCCCAGCGCCTCGATGATGCGGCGCATCACGTGGGTGACGTCGCTCTCCTCCGGCGCGTCCTGGATGACCACGACGAACTCGTCGCCGCCCAGCCGCGCCACCGTGTCCACCTCGCGCAGGCAGTGCACCAGGCGCTTGGCCACCGCCTGCACCAGATGGTCGCCGACGTTGTGGCCCAGCGTGTCGTTGACCGTCTTGAAGTTGTCGAGGTCGACGAACAGCACCGCCGGCTTCTGGCCGTAGCGCTGGGCGCAAGCCAGCGAATGCTCCAGCCGGTCCATCAGCAGCGTGCGGTTGGCGAGGCCCGTCAGCGCGTCGTGGTTGGCCTGGTGCTCGAGCTGCTCCTCGTAGCGCTTGCGCTCGGTGATGTCGGTCATCACGCTGATGGTGTGCGTGACCTCGCCGGCCTCGTCGCGCACGGGGGAGACGAACAGCTCGTTGAAGAACAGCGTGCCGTCGCGGCGGTAGTTGCGCAGCACCGCGCTGCCCGGCCGCTTCTGGCGCAGCGCCGACTTGATCGCTTCCAGCTCCATCTGCTCGCGGTCCTGGCCCAGCAGGAAGCGCGGGTTGCGGCCGATGGCCTCGACCTGCGGATAGCCGGTCATCCGCTCGAACGCCGGGTTGGCGTAGACCACCGGGTGGTCGAGCGCCTTCACGTCGGTGATGATGATGCCGTTGTTGGCCGATTCCACCGCGCGGTGGTAGAGGCGCATCGCCTCCTCGGCCCGCTTGCGCTCGGTGACGTCCTGCAGGGTCTCTATGGCGCCGATGACCCGTCCCTCCCCGTCGTGCAGGGGGGCGGCGGTGAAGGCCAGCCAGCGGCCGCCGCCGGGGCATTTCGGGAAGAAGTCCTCCGCCTCGTACGCCCCCTCGATGAAGGGGGAGTGGCGGAACTTGGTCGGGTAGTGGCGGGCGATCTCCGCCTCGCCCGCGCCGTCGATGATGAGGTCGGCCATCACCGGCCGCTCCTCGGTGTAGAAGGCCTGCCACTGCAGCCGCGTGCCGGTGAGCGCCGACGCCGGCGCGCCGATCACCGCCTCGCAGGCGCGGTTCCAGTGGGTGACGCGGTGTTCGGCATCGATGACGAAGGTGGGGACCGGGCTGCCCTCGACGATCTCGTCCAGGCGCTGCCGGGCCAGCCGCTCGCGCTTGACCTCCTCGGCCTGCTTGCGTTCGGTGATGTCCTGCAGCGTCTCGATGGCGCCGAGCAGGCGGCCGTCCTTGCCGCGCAGCGGGGCGGCGGTGAAGGACAGCCAGCGCGCGCCGCCGGGGAAATGCTCGAACCAGCCCTCGGCCTCGTAGGCGCCCTCGATCAGCGGCGAGGCGCGCCAGCGCCCGGCGTACAGCCGCGCCACCGTCTCCTCGGTGATGCCGTCGACGATCAGGTCGGCCAGGGTCGGCCGCGGCTCGGTGTAGAAGGCGCGCCACTGGTCCGACGTGCCGAGGATCTCCGCCGCGCGCACGCCGATGATGGCTTCGCAGGCCCGGTTCCAGTGGGTGACCCGGTGGTCGGCGTCGATGACGAAGGTGGGGACCGGCGTGCCCTGCAGGATGCTCGGCAGCGACAGGTCCGATTCAACCGGCGCCGACGGCGCGGCGACGATCGCCCCGCCGGGCCCGTCGAGGCCCAGAAGCCCGTGGATCAAAGCGTTTCTCCCGCACTGCGCCGTTATGATTTTTTTGGGTCTTACCAACCGGGGATGGTACGCGAGCGCGTGAAAAATCTGCAATATCTTTGATCTGTTTTTTCAGCGAATGAAATGTCGCACCGACTGTGCGCGAAGCCCCGGCGGGGCGAACGTTCCTGGCGGCGCGCGGTCGAGCGAACCTGCGCGAAAACCGCTTCCCGACCCGATGCCGCCGCGTCATTCTGGGCGGACGGCTGCCGGCCGGTTCGTCAACGCGACACCCCAGAGGCCCTCCCATGACCGACCTGATCGAAGCGCTGTGGGACCTGCTGATCGAGAACAGCCTGCTCCGATGGTTCTTCATCGGGCTGCTGGTCGGTCTGGTGCTGGTCGGCTCGATGGTCTGGAACGGCAGCGCCATGGACGCCGGGGACGCCGTGATGGGCATCGTCGCCAGCGGCGTCCTGGTCCTCGGCCTGCGCCTCGTGCTGTGGTTCGTCCGGGGGTAGCGGGCCGATTCGCCGCGCGCGGATCAGGGAAGGGGCAGGTGGGCTCTGAAATGCCACGCCAGGGAGACGAGGGCCATGCTCGCGCACAGGATGTAGGTTCTGGTTCTCTTCCGCTTCTCGAGCGCGATCCGTGAATCCAGGATGGAGTATGCGTTCTCGAAAGTGAGAAAGCAGGCGTTGTTGTGATAGCGCAGCGCGTCAACCGACGAAGCGATGTTCTGGACGACTCCGTTGTATATGGAGCCGAACTGCATGATGCCCTTCGCCCGGTGCAGGATCTGCAGGATCTTTCGGCGCTTGATCGAGATTTCGGTGATGAAGATGGCCGCGGCGCAGACCCACAGGATGCTCAGGATGTTGTCGATGAGTCCGTAGAGAAAGCCGTTCAACGAAAAACGCGAGAGCATATCGTCGAATGCGAAGTATTCGGAACGGTCCCCGAGGACGAACCTGGATGGACTCCCCGCGACCGGCTGGAAGAGGTCGGAGGCAAGGATGACCGGTGAAGTCAGGACCAGAGCGATCAGGATGCGCGGGCCCTGCTGCTTGAAGAATGCGGCGGTTCCTTGTCGCGCCTTCTCGGTGAAGAGCCATTCTGCGACGCCGGAAACCCTCCTTCTCAAGGACGTTCTCGCTTTCTCGTAGATCGGCTTGAAAATAGAAAACTCCGCGAAATGTTTTGCGTGTATCAGATACATTGTCCCCGGAAGCGCGATTGCAAAAATAAAGTTGAAAAGCCCCGTGATGATCGTGTTCGGTTTGTCTGCTGCGGTCATGTCGATCAGAGAATACAGAGCGCACGCCAGGACAGCGAGCGTAGATATGAAATAATAGTGTCTGAATATATGAATGCCGGCAAATTTATTCCGTTTCACCTGTGCTATCGCGGTGAACGATTTGTCGAAGATCTTGGAAAACCGCTCCCTTATGAGCAAAACCGAACGCCGTCTGTCGCCGTTTCGGTTTGACGAGTACAGATCCATCAGCTTTTTGTTGTCGCGCAGGACATCGTCCAGCTTCAGTTCGCCTGCGACCGCCAGCAGGGAGGACGAGTCGATGAGCACGGGATGTTTGGCGATGCTCGGGAAACGGTTCTTCTTCCGTCTTTCGTAGAAATCCGTGTCGTAAAGGTGTGTGTGCCCGATCAAGGTTTTGACCTCGTTCGAGATGTATGCGGCAACCGCAATCAGGCTTTCGTAGGGAACTCCGTTGGGCTTTCCTTTGGTGGCCGTTTCGGAGCCGCCACCGGCGGTGCCGGCTGGCGGTGGCGTGCCCGAACCGCTGGTGCCCGGTGTCGCGGGGGCGTAGGTAAGGCATAGCGAAAAAATCAGAATGCCGTCATTCCTGAAGTGGCATTCGTCAATGGAAACCTGGTATTCCGGCAGCAGAAATGCGGCTCTGCCTTTCACGTCGATCTTTGCCAGGACTTCTGGCGAGAGGCTGAATGAAATAGGCTCTATGGCGTTTGTGGCTCTCGGGCACCAATCCAAGAAGGCAAATGAATCAAAGGATTGTTGGGCGGGGGAGTGTGTCGTAGTCATTTAAACGCTAAAACCAGGTAAAATAATATAAAGCACGCGAAAATCGAGATCTTCTCCAGGAGATTTGGGCGCAACGACATATCTTTTTCGTAGCGCGCAAAATTATCGACGTCCGTCTCATGAATCACTGACACGAGTGGCTCCTGTCAACTGTTTCGCTCGATACGAAGTATGATAGGTCGAGAAACAATCCGTGTCAAGTGAGGGTCCGGAATGGAAAAGAATTCATCGGCAATCATACCAGAGTATTAGAGTTGTGGCCGTTTCCGATTGTTTCCTGGTCATAAGTCGAAAGTATCCAGGATTCCGGCCTGCGTGACGATCGCGGATGACGTGGCGGCCTATCCCACCGGAAAGCGCCGCAGATGCTCGTCGGCCGCGCTCCACCCGGCGCGGATGCGCGTCTCCACCGTGTCGGCGGAGTAGTCCACCGCCCCGCTCAAGGGCTGGTGCGGGCAGGCGACGACGCGCAGGTTCTTCAGGCAGCGGTACTCCATCAGCTTGTCGTACTGCGGGTTCCGCCGCACCGGGCTGCCCTTGGGGAGCGCGCGGTCGATGGCGTCGATCAGCCCGGCGTACTGGCGCAGGCCCTGCGGCCCGCCGAAATCGTCCCAGGACTTGTTCTGGAACAGGATCTCCAGGACGCGGTCGCCGACCTCGTGCAGGTTCTCCGGGATGGTGCTGCCGCGTGTCTCGCGGTCGAGCACGAACAGCGGCAGGTCCTCGCGCTCGGCCGGCGTCAGGCTGTCGAGCATGGCGCGCAGCGGCATGTGGTCGAACAGCCCGCCGTCCCAGTACATCGCCTCGCCCACCCGCACCATCGGGAAGAACGGCGGCAGCGCCGCGCTGGCCAGGACGTGCTCGACGCCCAGCCGGGCGTCGGCGTTGCAGAAGCGCTCCAGGATGCCGGTCTGCACGTTGGTCGCGGTCAGCGCCACGCGCACCCGCTCCGGCTGGTTCAGCCGTTCGACGTCGATCAGCCGCTCCAGCGTGCCGGCCAGCGGCGCGAGGTCGTACCAGCTGGTCCAGGTGCCCAGGGAGAACGGGTCGGTGTGCGGGCGGTAGAAGCCGGGGATGCCGGTCATCGACGTCAGCGCCTGCCGCACCACCGGCGGCACCGGCAGCGCCGGCACCTCCAGCGTGCTCCACAGCTCCCGCAGCGCCGCCGCCGGGTCGGCATCGCGGGACGCCGCCAGCACCGCCGCGTTGATGGCGCCGATGGAGACGCCGGTCAGCACCACCGGCCGCAGCCCCGCCTCCAGGAGCCGGGCCGTCGCGCCGGCCTCGTAGGCGCCCAGCGCGCCGCCCGCCTGCAGGCACAGTCCGATCGCCGTCATGCCGCCCCCGTCCGGTGCAACCCAGACCGTTCTACCATCGCGAACGCCCACCGTCCGCAAGGTCTTTTCACGCGGGCGCCGTGGGGCTAAGGTCCGGCCGCCGTCGCTGCCGTAGTTGGAGAGTACGATGATCCCGCGCTACACCCGCCCCGAAATGGCCCGCATCTGGGAACCGGAGAACAAGTTCCGCATCTGGTTCGAGATCGAGGCGCACGCCTGCGACGCGCAGGCCAAGCTGGGCGTCATCCCCGCCGACGCCGCCAAGGCGGTGTGGGAGCGCGGCAAGTGGGAGATCGAGCGCATCGACGCCATCGAGCGCGAGACCCGGCACGACGTCATCGCCTTCCTCACCAACCTCGCCGAATACGTCGGTCCCGAGGCGCGCTTCGTGCACCAGGGCATGACCTCGTCGGACGTGCTCGACACCTGCCTCGCCGTGCAGCTGAAGCAGGCCGCCGACCTGCTGCTGGAAGACCTCGACGGGCTGCTCGCCGCGCTGAAGCGCCGCGCCTACGAGCACAAGGACACCGTCACCATCGGCCGCAGCCACGGCATCCACGCCGAGCCGACGACCTTCGGCCTGAAGCTCGCCGGCCATTACGCCGCCTTCCAGCGCGCCCGCGAGCGCCTCGTGGCCGCTCGCGAGGACATCGCCACCTGCGCCATCTCCGGCGCCGTCGGCACCTTCGCCAACATCGACCCGTTCGTCGAGCAGTACGTCGCCGAGAAGCTGGGCCTGTCGGTCGAGCCGGTGTCCACCCAGGTCATCCCGCGCGACCGGCACGCCATGTTCTTCGCCGTGCTCGGCGTCATCGCCTCGTCGCTGGAGAACCTCGCCGTGGAGGTCCGCCACCTGCAGCGCACCGAGGTGCGCGAGGCGGAGGAGTTCTTCCACCCCGGCCAGAAGGGCTCGTCGGCGATGCCGCACAAGCGCAACCCGGTGCTGTCGGAGAACATCACGGGTCTGGCCCGCATCGTCCGCTCCGCCGTCGTCCCGGCCATGGAGAACGTGGCGCTGTGGCACGAGCGCGACATCTCGCACAGCTCGGTCGAGCGCATGATCGGCCCGGACGCCACCGTCACGCTGGACTTCGCCCTGGTGCGCGCCACCGGCATGATGGAGAAGCTGGTCGTCTATCCCGAGCGCATGACCAAGAACCTGGAGGACCTCGGCGGCCTCGTCTTCTCGCAGCGCGTGCTGCTGGCGCTGACCCAGGCCGGCATGAGCCGCGAGGACGCGTACCTCGCCGTCCAGCGCAACGCCATGAAGGTGTGGGCGGAAGGCGGCAACCTGCTGGACAACCTGCTGGCCGACGCCGAGGTCACCAAGCACATCGCCCGCGATACGCTCGCGCCGATGTTCGACATGAATTACCACACCAAGCACGTGGATACGGTTTTCAAGCGCGTGTTTGGCGCATAACCGGGTATTCACTTGGGAAGGTCCTGAAAAGGGCGGCGTGGACCTGATCCGCGCCGCCTTTTTCTTGGAGTATGCCCGCATACTTCAGTATGAAATGATTACCAGTAGCAATTTCCGCATGCGATAATCTATGAGCTAGGTTATAGTTCGGACGAGGTGCCTCGAATCACGCATGCGGGCGTGACCGGGCCTGCCTGAGCAGTCCAGAACTCCCATCCTGTGGTCATCCGATGTCGGACTTTGACGGCCAGACGGCGCTGGAGCTTTTCCGCGCCATGCTGCGCATCCGCCTCGTCGAGGAGGCCGTGGCGCTGCGCTACGGCGAGCTGGAGATGCGCTGCCCCATCCATCTCTCGGTCGGGCAGGAGGCGGTCGCGGTCGGCCTGTGCGCTGAGCTGCGCCGCACCGACCAGGTGCTCTCCACCCACCGCTGCCACGCCCACTACCTGGCCAAGGGCGGCGACCTCCGGGCGATGATCGCCGAGCTGTACGGGCGCGACGCCGGCTGCTGCGGCGGGCGCGGCGGCTCGATGAACCTGCACGACGCCGAGGCCGGGCTGCTGCTCAGCTCGCCCACCATCGGCAGCGCCATCCCGGTGGCGGTCGGCGCCGCGCTGGCCATGCGGCAGGCCGGCCAGGACGGCGTGGCCGTCACCATCTTCGGCGACGGCGCGGCGGAGGAGGGCGTGCTGCACGAGGCGATGAACTTCGCGGCGCTGCGGTCCCTGCCGGTGCTGTTCGTGCTGGAGAACAACCTGTGGTCCATCGTCACCACGCTGGAGCACCGCCAGCCCGCCCGGCCGCTGACCGAACTGGCGCGCGCCCACGGCATCCCGGCGGAGACGGTGGACGGCAACGATGCGCTGGCGATGCGCGCCGCCGCCGCGCGCGCCGTGGCGCGGGGGCGGCGCGGCGACGGGCCGGGCTTCCTGGTCTGCGACACCTACCGCCTGCGCGACCACTGCGAGCACACGCTGCCGCTGCCCGAGGACGCGGCGACCCGGGCCGAGCGCGCGGCGTGGCGCGAGCACTGCCCGATCCAGCGCCTGCGCCGTCCCCTGCTGCGGTCCGGCGCCCTGACCGAGGCGATGGAGGAGGCCATGGCGGTCGAGATCCTGGCCGAGATCGAGGACGCCGTCGCCTTCGCCCGCAGCGCCCCCTTCCCGACCACCGCCGGCGTCGAGGAGACCCTCTATGTTTAGCCTCGCCCGCGCGCCTGCCCCGGTCCCGGGGCCGCGCACGCTGACCACCATGCAGGCGCTGAACGAGGCGCTGGACCTCGCCATGGAGCGCGACGGGCGGGTGTTCGCCATCGGCCAGGGCGCGCTGCCGCCGCTCAGCCTGTTCGGCGCCACGCAGAACCTGCTGGAGAAGTACGGCCCCGACCGCATCGTCGAATCGCCGCTGTCGGAGAACGCCATGACCGGCGTGGCGGTGGGGGCGGCGCTGATGGGCCGGCGCCCCGTGCTGTTCCACATCCGCGCCGACTTCGCGCTGCTCGGCCTGGAGCAGCTGTTCAACAACGCCGCCAAGATGGCCTTCCTCAGCAAGGGCGCGCGCCCGGTGCCGCTGGTGGTGCGGCTGTACGTCGGGCGCGGCTGGGGGCAGGGGCCGGCGCACGGACGCTCGCTGGAGGCGCTGTTCGCCGCGGAGCCCGGCCTCAAGGTCGTCATGCCCTCCGACCCGGCCAGCGCCAAGGGCCTGCTTCTCGCCTCCATAGAGGACCCGAACCCGGTGGTCTTCATCGAGCACCGCTGGCTGCACTTCCTGGACGGCCCGGTGCCCGAGGGCTACTGGACCGAGCCGCTGGACGGCCCGAAGCTGCGCCGCCGGGGGAGCGACGTCACCATCGTCGGCACCTCCTGGATGCTGCGGGAGTCGCGGCGCGCCGCCGAGGCGCTGGCCGGCGCCGGCGTGTCGTGCGAGGTGATCGACCTGGCGGTGCTGCGCCCCTTCCGGCCGGAGATGATCCTGGACTCGGTGCGCCGCACCGGCCGGCTGATCGTCGCCGACACCGGCTGGACGACGCTCGGCATGGGGTCGGAGATCGTGGCGACGGTGACCGAGCGGGCCTTCGGCGCGCTGCGCCGCGCCCCGGTGCGCATCGGCCAGCCCGACCGCCCGACTCCCAGCGCCCCGGCGCTGGCGGCCGAGCACTACCCGACCGCGCTGACCGTCTTCGACGCCGCCGCCCGGCTGGTGGACGCCGCGCCGGAGCGGGTGGCCGCGGCGCGCGCCGCGCTGGCGGCGGAGACCGCCGGGCAGCCGGCCGACCTGCCGCATCCGGACGTGCGCGCGCCATTCTGAGTAGGCTCCGTGGCGTTCTAAGCCCCTCTCCCTCGACGGGAGAGGGGCTTCACGCGATGCCTACAGCAGCCCCAGCGCCTTGAAGCTGGCGTGCTTGCCCTTGCCGACGATCAGGTGGTCGTGCACCACCACGCCCACCGCGTCGGCGGCGCGCACGATCTCCTTGGTCATGTCGACGTCGGCGCGGCTCGGGCTGGGGTCGCCGGAGGGGTGGTTGTGCACCAGGATCAGCGCGGTGGCGCCCAGCTCCAGCGCGCGCTTGACCACCTCGCGCGGGTAGACGGGGGTGTGGTCCACGGTGCCGCGCTGCTGCACCTCGTCGGCGATCAGCGTGTTCTTGATGTCGAGGAACAGCAGCCGGAACTGCTCGGTCGTCTCGTGCGCCATCGCCGCCTGCACGTAGTCGAGCAGCGCCTGCCAGGACGCCAGCACCGGCCGCTTCATCACCTCCTGCCGCATGCCGCGCAGCGCCGCGGCGCCGACCGCGCGGATCGCCGCGACCGCCGCGTCGCTGGTCAGCGCGACCTCGCCCGCCTTGATGCCGCGCAGCTTCTCCGGCGGCGCGTTGACGACGTTCCACAGCCCGCCGAACCGTTCGATCAGCGCCTTGGCCAGCGGCTTGACGTCGCGCCGGCGGTCGACCGCGAACAGGATCATCTCCAGCAGCTCGTAGTCCTGCAGCGCGTCCGGCCCGCCGGCCAGGAAGCGCCCGCGCAGCCGGTCGCGGTGTCCATGGTAGTGCGGGTCCTCGCACGTCGATCCGGGTGCGTCCTCCGGCGAGATGCCGGGCAGCGCGGGTTCGGCGAAGCTCGGCACTGGTTTGCGCGTGCGGGGTGCGGCCATGGCTGTCCTGCATACAAGGGCGTGCCGACTATACCTCTTTCACGCGAATTCATACACTGCGCCGCACGCGTGCCGAGGATGCGGCAGGCGGACGCCGCGGGCATACACAGGGCGTGCATCATCGACTATGCTGCGGCCTCCCCGCCGTGCCCGCCCCTCCGGAGCCCTATGACCCCGATCCGCTCGTTCATCGCCGCCGGCCTTCTGGTTTGGGCCGCCGTCGCCACCGTCCTGCTGGTGGAGAAGCGCGGGGCGGCCCCGTCCGGCGAGGCGTCGCGGGTGCGCGACGCGGAATCGGTGGACGTGCCGGCGAAGCGGCCAGAGCGCGACTACTTCCGCCCGACGCCCGACGGCGGCACGGGGCCGCGCGGCGGCACGGTGTACGTGCCGGTGTACTCCACCCTGTACCTCGGCCACGGGGTGGCGCAGCCGAACCTGGCGGTGACGCTCAGCGTGCGCAACACCTCGCCCGCGCAGGGGCTGACGGTGCGGCGGATCACCTACTACGACACCGCCGGCAACGCGGTGCAGCGCTTCATCGACACGCCGCACGCGCTGGCCGCCATGGGCACGGCGGAGTTCTACATCGACCTGACCGACGGCCGCGGCGGCCCCGGCGCCAACTTCGTCGTGGAGTGGAGCGCCTCCGAGGGCGCCAGCGACCCGCTGATCGAGGCGGTGATGGTCGGCGGCGTCGGCAGCCGCGGCATCTCGCTGATCAGCCGCGGCCAGACCATCGACGGACCGCTGTCCCGATGATCCACGACACCGGACTGCTGATGGATGTGCTGCTGCTCCTGATGGCGGCCATCCTGCTGGTGCCGCTGTTCCAGGCGCTGCGCATCCCGGCGGTGCTCGCCTATCTGGCGGCCGGCGTGGTGCTCGGCCCGCACACCCCGGGGCCGGTGGTGGATCCGGCGCTGCCGGGCGTGCTGGCCGAGTTCGGCGTCGTCTTCCTGCTGTTCGCGGTCGGGCTGGAGCTGCCCCTGTCGCGCCTGCGGGCGATGCGGCGCTTCATCTTCGGGCTGGGTCTGCTGCAGGTGGTGGCGACCGCCGCCGCCATCGGCGTCGCCGCCTACACGTTCGGGCTGGACTCGAACGCGGCGCTGATCGTCGGCGGCGCGCTCGCCTTCTCCTCCACCGCCACCGTGCTGAAGGTGCTGGTGGAGCGCGGCGAGACGGTGGCGCGCTTCGGCCGCGTCTCGGTCGCCGTGCTGATCTTCCAGGACCTCGCGGTGGTGCCGCTGCTGACGCTGCTGCCGCTGCTGGCCGGCGACGCCGCCAACCTGCCGCAGGCGCTGGCCATCGCCATCGCCAAGGGTGTGGCGGCCATCGTCGGCATCATGCTGCTGGGCCGCTACGTGGTGCGGCCGGTGTACGGCTTCGTGGCGTCGGCCAACAGCCCCGAGGTGTTCACCGCCACCAACCTGTTCCTGGTGCTGGCGGTCGGGCTGCTGACCGCGCAGGTCGGCATGTCGATGGCGCTGGGCGCCTTTCTGGCCGGCCTGCTGCTCGCCGACACCGCCTACCGGCATCAGGTCGAGGCCGACATCGAGCCGTTCCGCGGCCTGCTGCTCGGCCTGTTCTTCATGACCGTGGGCATGTCGCTCGACCTGCCCTTCATGGCCCGCAAGGCGGAGACCATCCTGGCGCTGACCGCCGCGCTGCTGATCGGCAAGAGCGTGCTGCTGTTCGCGCTGTGCCGGCTGTCGGGCCTGGGCACGGCCAACGCGCTGCGGGTCGGCCTGCTGCTGTCGCAGGGCGGCGAGTTCGCCTTCGTGGTGCTCAGCCGCGCGGTTGGCCTGCACATCCTCGACGGCGAGGACGGGCAGACGCTGACCAGCGTGGTGGCGCTCAGCATGGCGCTGACCCCCGCGGTCGGCGTCCTGGCGCACAGCCTCGCCGAAGCCTGGGAGCGCCGCTGGGGCGCCGAGGCGTTCCGGGTCGAGACCAGCGACGTGAAGGGCCACGTGCTGATCGCCGGCTACGGCCGGGTCGGGCGCACGGTGGCGCGCATCCTGGCGCGGCATGGCATCCCGTACGTGGCGCTGGACCTCGACGCGCACCGGGTGGCGGCGATGCGCGACGGCGGCCGGCCGATCTACTACGGCGACGCCACCCACGCCGGCGTGCTGCGCGCCGCCGGGGTGGAGCGCGCCCGCGCCGCGGTGGTCACCGTCAACCGCCCGGCGCTGGCCGAGAAGGCGGTGGAGGCGATCCGCCGCCACGCCCCGCACCTGCCGATCATCACCCGCGCCCACGACCTGGCGCAGTTCGGCCGCCTGAAGCACGCCGGCGCCTCCGCCGTGGTGCCCGAGACCATCGAGGCGAGCCTGCAGCTGGCCGGCCTCGCCCTGCGCTCCGCCGGCGTGCCGGCCGACCTGGTGGACGGCTCGCTGGACGAGCTGCGCAAGGACAACTACGGCGCGCTGGCCGAAGGTCCGGCCGACAAGGCTAGGCCGGCGGGCGGGGATTGATCAATAGCCCTCCCCCAGCTCCGCTGGGGGAGGGCTTACGACAAACTCACACCGCCGCCGTCGCCTCGACGACCGGGTAGGGCGGCTTGGTGAAGCCGGCGGGCGAGGCGGTGAAGATCTCGCAGCCGTCCTTGGTCACGCCGATCGAGTGCTCGAACTGCGCCGACAGCGACTTGTCCTTGGTCACCGCGGTCCAGCCGTCGCCGAGGATCTTCACGTCGTGGCGGCCGGCGTTGACCATCGGCTCGATGGTGAAGAACATGCCCTCGCGCAGCACCACGCCCTGGCCGGGCTTGCCGAAGTGCAGGACGCTCGGCGGCTCGTGGAAGACGCGGCCCAGGCCGTGGCCGCAGAAGTCGCGCACCACCGAATAGCGGTGGCTCTCCGCGTACTGCTGGATGGCGTGGCCGACGTCGCCCAGCGTGGCGCCCGGCTTGACCATCGCGATGCCGATCATCAGCGATTCGTAGGTGACGTCCACCAGCTTCTTCGCCTTGATGCTGACGTCGCCGCACAGGTACATGCGGCTGGAATCGCCGTGCCAGCCGTCGACGATCGGGGTGACGTCGATGTTCAGGATGTCGCCGTTCTGCAGCCGCTTGTCGCCCGGGATGCCGTGGCAGACCACGTGGTTGACCGAGATGCAGGTCGACTTCGGATAGCCGCGGTAGCCCATGGGCGCGCTGATGCCGCCGTGCTCGGCGATGAAGGCGGCCAGCAGCCGGTCCAGCTCGCCGGTGGCGACGCCGGGCTGCACGTAGGGGGTGATGAAGTCGAGCGCCAGGGCGGCCAGGCGGCCGGCCTTGCGCATACCCTCGAAGTCCTCCGGCGTGTGCAGCCGGATGCGATGCGAATCGAGGTCGTTGTGTTCCACGGACAGTCCCTTATCTAATCGGCGAGCCGCAGCGGCAGCGGCCGGTCCAATTCAATCGACTCGCGCGTCAGCGCGCAAGACCAACACAAAGTTTCCACACCCGCCGCCACTGCACGGCGCAGGCCGGCGTCGTAGGCGGGGTCGATGTCGCGGGCCACCCGGAAGTGGGTGCAGTCCATGCGCTGGACAAGATAGAGCATCACCGCGCGGCAGCCCTGCGCCACCATCGCCGCCAGCTCCTCCAGGTGTTTGGCGCCCCGCGCCGTCGGGCAGTCCGGGAACTCCGCCCAGACGACGCCGTCCCGGCCGTCCCCCGGCTGCGGCCGGCGCAGGTGTACGTTCTTCACCTCGACGTACGCCGGGGGCCGTACGTCGTCTTCCAGCAGCACGTCGATGCGCGAGTTCTTGCCGTACTTCACCTCGCGCCGCACGCGGGTGTAGCCGGCCAGCTCCGGGATGCGGCCGGCGGCGATCGCCGCGGCGACCAGGGCGTTGGGGTGGGCGGTGTTGACGCCGACCAGCCCGCCGTCCGCCTCCACCATCTCCAGCGTGTGGGCGAGCTTGCGCTTCGGATTGTCCGAGCGCGACAGCCACACCGGCGCCCCCGGCGCGTCCACGCCCATCATGCTGCCGGAGTTCGGCACGTGCGCCGTGATCACCTCACCGCCGGGCAGCTCGACGTCGGCGAGGAAGCGTTTGTAGCGGCGGACCAGCCGGCCTTCGAGGAGCGGGGAGGGGAAGCGCATGGCCGCCACGCTACCCGCGCCGCCGTCGCCTTGACAATGCCCGTCATGGGTTCATCTTGGGAGAACCCCGCCGAACGAAGCCTCCCCATGACGACCACCGACCCGAACCCCACCGCCGCCGTGCTGATCGTCGGCAATGAGATCCTCTCCGGCCGCACCAAGGACGCCAACCTGCCGCACCTCGCCGAGAAGCTGGGCGAGCACGGCATCCGCATGCGCGAGGCCCGCGTCGTGCCGGACGTGGAGGAGGAGATCGTCGCCGCGGTGAACGCGCTGCGCTCCCGCTACACCTACGTCTTCACCACCGGCGGCATCGGCCCGACGCACGACGACATCACGTCCGAATGCGTCGCCAAGGCGTTCGGCGTGGCGCTGGAGCGCAACCCGGAGGCGGTGGCGCGGCTGGAGCGCCATTACGGCGACCCGTCCAAGCTGAACGAGGCGCGGCTGCGCATGGCCAACATCCCGGCCGGCGGCGAGCTGATCGACAACCCGATCAGCGCCGCGCCGGGCTTCCGCATCGGCAACGTGTACGTGATGGCCGGCGTGCCGAACATCATGCAGGCGATGCTCGACGGCGTGCTGCCGCGCCTGAGGGGCGGTGCGCCGATCCACGCCCGTACGGTCAGCTGCGCGCTGGCCGAGGGGGTGCTGGCCGCCGACCTCGGCGCCCTGCAGGAGCGTCATCCGGACCTGGAGATCGGCAGCTACCCGTACTTCCGCCGCGGCGACTTCGGCGTCTCGCTGGTGCTGCGCGGCACCGACGAGGCGGCGGTGGAGCAGGCGACGGAGGAGCTGGTGGGGATCGTCCGGCGGCTCGGCGGTACGCCGACCGTCACGGTCGGCTCCAAAGGGTAGCTTTCTAGCCTATTGCGTAACGGCGAATTGCCGCGGCCCCGGCTGTTCCTACTTCGATAAGTCAGTGAACAGTCCGGTAACCGAGCCATGAAGCCGTTCGAGAAAGAGGCTGTCTTCTTCCTGCTCAACCACCTGATCTCGGGAATGGCGGGGGCGGTCGTCCTGGGCCTGGGGCTGCTGCTGTGCGACGTGGCGAACCTGCGCACGCTGATCTTCGCCAGCGAGAGCGTCTTCGCCGCTTCGTTCCTGCTCTTCGCCAGCCTGATGATCACCTTCGGCAGCGTCGCCATGGGCATCGGCATCATGTCCCTTGGCTGGAACGGGCGGCAGGACGACTAGGTCGGCCCGCCCTCGGGACGGCCCGCCCTCAGGAAGGCCCGAAGGTGCTGTAGGCGAAGACCAGCGCCGCCACGATGGCGAGCCACGCGGCGGCGTAGGGCAGCATCCGGCCGCGGGTGCGCCGCAGCGCGCCGGGCACCACCAGCACCGCGGCCATCAGCAGCCCCACCAGGGCGATCCATTGGTTCTCGGTCATGCTTGCCACATGGGGATGCGGGGCGGCGGCGTCCACGACTCTTGACCCGTTTCGCGCAACCCACTATTCAACCGGTGCGCGTGCCGCGGGCGTGGCGGAACGGTAGACGCAGCGGACTTAAAATCCGCAGCCGGAAACGGCGTGGGGGTTCGACTCCCCCGGCCCGCACCACGCGCCCCCTTCCCCTTGACCTGCCGGGGTACCGAGCAATCCTTCTTCCACCAACGAAGAAGGGGTGCTCCCAATGGTGAAGCTGTCTCGCCGCGCGGCGCTGGGCGCGCTGGCCGCCGTTCCCGTCGCCGCTCCGCTTCTGCCCCACCTCGTCCCCGCCGCCGCGCTGGCCCAGCAGCCGGCGGCGGCACCCGCCGCCCAGCAGGCGCCCGGCTTCTACCGGACCAGGGTCGGCGACCTCGTCGTCACCCGCATCAACGACGGGCAGTTCGCCCGCCCGAAGCCGACCGAGGGCTTCGTGCGCAACGCCTCTGCCGACGAGGTCGCGGCGGCGCTGCGCAACGCCCACCTGCCGACCGAGGCGCTGACCATCCCCATCACCTTCATGGCCGTGCAGGGCGGCGGGCGCACGGTGCTGCTCGACGTCGGCACCGGCGGGCAGCTCATGCCCACGGCGGCGCACGGCGCCCGCAACATGGCGGCGGCCGGCATCGACCCGGCCGGCGTCACGCACGTGGTGATCAGCCACTTCCACCCCGACCACATCGGCGGCCTGACCGGCGCCGACGGCAAGGCGGCGTACCCCAACGCCGAGATCCTGGTGCCGGAGGCGGAGTGGGCGTTCTGGATGGACGACGGCGCCATGTCGCGCGCGCCGGAGGCGATGCAGGGTACCTTCAAGCTGGTCCGCGGCCGCTTCGCCGCCTACCCGGCGGAGCGCATCCGGCGCTATGGATCGGACGCCGAGGTGGTGCCCGGCATCCAGGCCATCGCCGCGCCGGGCCACACGCCGGGCCACACCGTCTACGGGCTGTCCTCCGGCGGCAAGCAGCTGATGGTGCTGAGCGACACCAGCAACCACCCGGCGCTGTTCGTGCGCAACCCCGGCTGGCACGCCATCTTCGACATGGACCCGACGCTGGCCGAGAGCAACCGCCGCAAGCTGTTCGACCGCGTCGCCGCCGACCGCGCGCCGGTGGTCGCCTACCACTTCCCGTTCCCGGGCGTCGGCCACATCACGGCGCGCGAGCGCGGCTTCGAGTACGAACCGGCGCCCTGGTCGTCGGAGCTGTAGCAACCGTCTTTTTCCGAAGGAGGGAGTGAACCGTGGGTGCTCCCTGTCAAGGCGCGCGCCGAGGCGCGCCCGCCTTTCGGGCGGCTTCAG